>CAMJYG010000001.1 GCA_946409935.1 uncultured Clostridium sp.
TTTTCTTACTGGCAGGGGTAGAAGGACTCGAACCCTCACAGGCGGTTTTGGAGACCGATGTGCTACCATTGACACTATACCCCTATGTATGAACACATTTATAATAATAGCATAAAAAATATGAATTGGCAATATTTTTTGGGAAAATTATTGACTTTTTTAAAATTAGATGTTAAAATTCACAATAACAAAAAAATAAAATAATTACGATGAAAAAGAAAAAATACAGTAAAATCTGTTTAAAAGAGAACTAGTGGCGGTGAAATACTAGTAATAGGTATGTATGGGGAGCTTTGGAGTAATACAATTAAGGTGCTTAAAATTTTTTTAAGAATTAGGGTGGAAACGCGGAATATTAACTTTCGTCCCTAGCTTTTATGGCTAGGTTCGAAAGTTTTTTAGTTTTCCAATTTGTTCCTAATAAATGAAAAGGAGGAATTTATATGTTAAAATCAATGGATACATTAGTATCACTTTGCAAAAACAGAGGTATTATTTATGCTGGTTCAGAAATTTATGGAGGATTAGCAAACACATGGGATTATGGTCCTTTAGGAAATGAAATAAAAAATAATGTGAAAAATGCCTGGAGAAAGAAATTCATACAAGAACAAAAAAATATTGTGGGGTTAGATGCTGCAATTTTAATGAATCCAGAAACTTGGGTTGCTTCAGGTCATGTTGGTGGATTTTCAGACCCATTAATAGATTGTAAAGAATGTAAAACTAGACATAGAGCAGATAAATTAATAGAAGAATGGGCACATGAAAATGGAAAAGATATGATAGCAGATGGAATGACTGATAAAGAATTAATAAATTTTATAGTAGAAAATAAAATACCATGTCCAAGCTGTGGAAAAACAAATTTTACAGATATAAGAAAATTTAATTTGATGTTTAAAACATTCCAAGGTGTAACAGAAGATACAACATCTGAAATTTATTTAAGACCAGAAACAGCACAAGGAATTTTTGTTGATTTTAAAAATGTTTTAAGAACATCAAGAAAAAAGATGCCAATGGGAATTGCACAAATAGGTAAGGCATTTAGAAATGAAATAACACCTGGAAATTTCACATTTAGAACAAGAGAATTTGAACAAATGGAATTAGAATTTTTCTGCAAACCTGGAACAGATTTAGAATGGCATAAATATTGGAAAGATTACTGCGAAAAATGGTTATTAGACCTTGGAATGAAAAAAGAAAATATTCGTTTAAGAGACCATTCACCAGAAGAATTAGTATTTTATAGTAAAGCAACGACAGACATTGAATTTGCATTTCCATTTGGTTGGGGAGAATTATGGGGAATTGCAGATAGAACAGATTATGATTTAAAACAACATATTAATCATTCAAAACAAGATTTATCATATCAAGACCCAGAAAACAATGAAAAATATGTACCTTATGTAATAGAACCATCACTAGGAGCAGACAGAGTGGTATTAGCATTTTTATGTAATAGTTATGAAGAACAAGAAATTGCTGAAGGAGATACAAGAACAGTATTACATCTACATCCTGCATTAGCACCATACAAAGTTGCTGTATTACCTCTTTCTAAAAAGTTATCTGAAAAGGCGAATGATGTTTATGATAAATTATCTAAGAAGTTTATGTGTGATTATGATGAAGCAGGAAGTATAGGAAAGAGATATAGAAGAGAAGATGAAATAGGAACACCATATTGTGTAACAATAGATTTTGAAACATTAGAAGATGAAAGTGTTACTATAAGAGATAGAGACTCTATGGAACAAATAAGATTAAAAATAGATGAAGTAACTAGCTGGATAGAAGAAAAATTAGAATTTTAGGATTTCAAATTACTAAATAATAATTATTAAAGAAAAAAATAAAAGAAATGCAAAGTCACAATTCACAGTAAGAGAAATTTTAAGCCTGCACGGGCAATTATTATTAAAAACTGTGAATGTATCTTTGCATTTGTTTTATAAAATTATTAATTTTTGCGTGTAATCCAAATTATTCCAAGAGTCATATTCATATCCTAAAGTATAAACATTGGTTGCCCAAATATCCTTATCCAATATTAAAGATAAATTTTTGTTAGAATTATTATCAATAAATTTTTTAACTGAAGTAATAATTTGAAGTTTAGGATTAGCTTTTGCAGCTTCAGAAATTAGAAATTTTCCTTTTTGGTTAAATCCTAAAACTCGTATATAAGGTTGAGTTTTTCTGGATATATTAATATCTTTTTTTGTAATACCAAGCAAACTATATAATAGGATTCTTTGAATCCTTGTTGAAGTATATCTTTTGGATTTTATAATATTTAAAAATTCAACTAAACTATTACATGAATTTGCTGCATTTTTTAATGCGAATTCTAAACCTTCAGAAACATCTGCTAATTCTGCAATATCTTGCAAATTCATTTTTCGTAAATTATAAATTATTTCTTTTTCAAAAACAGATAAATCTGGAACAATATGTCCAATTTTTATGTTTTGCATTAAAGAACTATATGTATTTGATGGAATAAGTTTTTCTAAAATTTTAAATCCGTTATTTTTAAAAATGTTTCTAATAGCTGTACTACTAGCAATATTACCTGTAAATTTAATGTCATTATGATACGCCTCAAATCTTGGAATTGAGATAGGGGTAATATTACTATTATATTTCTTTAAGGCTTTTAAATATTCAATACCCAAAATATTATTAGGAGAAGAAAGAATATTTACATATTTTCGTATATCATTTAAATACATCATTAACGCATTTTCGCGAGCTTTTGGGAAAGATATACCTTTATGTAATTCATGTGATAATAAATTTTTATATTCTTTAGGTTCATTGTATAAAACTGTTGCGATTTTATCTAAAATATCTATATTAGAAGTTTCAGCTCCAAAGGAAATATAATCTACTACTTTCAGAGAATCTAATATTTTTATGCTTCCTTCAGCAAAATTTTCTGCACTTGAAGTAGAATATAGAGTAGGGAGTTCTATAACTAAATCAATTCCATTTTCAAGTGCACATTTTGCTTTACTCCATTTATCAATTAAAGAAGTACTACCACGTTGAGTAAAGTTTCCACTCATAATGGCAACTGTATACGTACAACCAGTTATTTTTTTAGATTGTTCTAAATGATATAAATGACCATTATGAAATGGATTATATTCGGCTATAATGCCTAAAACTTTACTCATAGTTATTCACTTCCTTATTCAACAGTAACAGATTTTGCAAGATTTCTTGGCTTATCAACATCTAATCCTTTTTCTTTTGAAATATAATAAGAAAATAGTTGTAAAGGTATAATTGATAAAATAGGTGATATAAAGGTATTGGTCTCTGGTATTTGAATTGTCATATCAAACATAGATTTATCTACATTTTGATTTGTAATTATAAGTGTTTTAGCTCCACGAGTAATAACTTCTTGAATGTTACTTATTGTCTTTTTAACTAAATCTGGGTCTGTCATAATACCAACAACAGTTACATCATTTTCTATTAAAGCAATTGGACCATGTTTTAATTCACCGGCTGCATAGCTTTCAGAGTGAATATAAGATATTTCTTTTAATTTTAAAGAACCTTCTTTTGCAACTGTTTCGTCAATTCCTCTACCTAGGAAAAACATATCTTTTTCTTGATATACTTTTTTAGAAAATTCTTTTATAACTTCAGAAAGTTTTAAAGTTTCTTCTATTTTTTTAGGTAATTCTAAAATATCATTTTTTAATGTATTAATAGAATTACTATCAATTTCTAATATTTCAGCAAAATAAATTGCAAGTATATTTATTAAAATAACCTGAGAGGTATAAGCTTTTGTTGAAGCAACAGCTATTTCTGGACCAGCATGTGTATAAATTGAGTAATCAGCTTCTCTAGTTATTGAACTTCCAATTACATTAGAAATAGCAAGTGTTCTTGCTCCTTTTTCTTTACAAAGTTTTAATGCTGCTATTGTATCAGCTGTTTCACCTGATTGTGAAACAAAAATACATAAAGTTTTTTCATCAACTAAAGGATCTCTATATCTAAATTCTGAAGCAATATCAACTTCTGTTGGAATTTTACATAGTTTTTCTAATACATTTTTTCCCACTAAACCAGCATGCATAGCAGTACCGCAAGCAACTATATAAATTTTATTTATGCTTGATAAATATTCTTTTGTAAAGTTTAGTTCTTCAAATTCACATTTTGGATTTTCACCCAATTTTGCTCCTATTGTTTCTCTTATTGAATTAGGTTGTTCATATATTTCTTTTAACATAAAATCATCAAAACCATCTTTTTCTGCACTAGAAGCATTCCATTCTATTGTTTTAGTTTGTTTGTCAACTAAATTTAAATTTTTATCATAGAATTTAATTTCATTTCTAGATAATATAGCAAATTCTAAATCATCTAATAAATAAAAGTTTCTTGTAAAAGATAGTATTGCAGGAATATCAGAAGAAATATAATTTTCATTTTCTCCTTTTCCAATAACAAGTGGGCTATCTTTTCTTACAACTATCATATTATCAGGGTAATCTTTACATATAATTTCTATAGCAAAACTACCTTTTAAATCTGAACATGCATTTTTTAAAGCTCTTAAAAATTTCATATCATCAGATTTTTCATCTTTTGAGTAATAGTAGTGTACTAAATTTGGGATAACTTCTGTATCTGTTTGAGAATAGAAGGTATATCCTTTATCTGTTAAAAATTTTCTTAATTCATTATAATTTTCAATAATTCCATTATGAACAACACTAAAAGTTTTACTATTATCCATATGTGGATGAGCATTTTCTTTTGAAGGTTTTCCATGTGTTGCCCATCTTGTATGAGCAATACCAATAGTTCCTTCCAAATTATCAATTCCGTCTAAATTGTGTAAATTTTTAACTCTTCCTTTATCTTTCATTATAGAAAGACCATTTTTTTCAATAGTTGAAATACCGGCAGAGTCATAACCTCTGTATTCCAATCTAGTTAGCCCATTAATTAAAATAGGGCTTGCTTTTTGTGTTCCTATGTAACCTACAATTCCACACATAAGCTGATACCTCCTTTAAAATGTTATATATAATAAGAAAGTCATACTGACTTTTCTATTATATAAATTATGTTGTACAAAAGAATTGAAAGTATGCAAATAAAAGCTTAAATATATTATCTTTTGTTACAATATTACTACTGTTCTTTATATAATACTTTGACCTTAAGCTAAAGCCACTAGAGCATCCGCCGAAAAATTCGATAACTCTAGACCTCGTCAACACTAATGTGTTCTGGCGCTTAAATAATAAAATGTTTTTGCAATCTTTCAATTTACTTCTATTATATTACACTAAAAATGAAAATGTGGCAAGTCTTTTCAAAAAAAATTGCCATGGGGACGTCCCTTTTGGCAATAAATTGCCGAAGGGACACACCTTTGCAATACAAGCATTAACTAGTAACCCCAATAGATAAATAAAATTTAAAAAGTATTGAATTATGTGTTTAGTTTGATGTATAATTTTTTTAGCTTATAAAAAAGAAAAGGAATGATGGTAAATATGAAAGAAATTGGAATAATTACTGCAATGGATGAAGAAAATGAAGCAATACTTAATATAATGCAGGATGTAGAGGTGATTCAGATTTATAATTTGAGATTTGTTAAAGGCACGATAAAAAGAAAGAAATGTGTTCTTGTTAAATCTGGAGTTGGGAAAGTAAATGCTGCTAGAACTACTCAAATTATGATTGATAATTATGATTTACAATATATAATAAATTTAGGCTCAGCTGGTTCTATAAATCCAATGCTAAATATAGGAGATGTTGTAATAGGAAAACATGTTGTTCAGCATGATTTTGATATTACTGCATTTGGACACAGTAAAGGGTATATTACAGGAGTAGGAGATAGCGTTATATGTGATAGAAATCTTGTTGATAAGTTTAAAGAAAAAATAAGAAACACAGAGGAAAAGGATTATAATATCAAAATAGGAATAATTGCAACAGGTGATATTTTTTGCACAAATGTTGAAATGAAGGATAAAATACATGCTAAATTTGATGCAGATGTTATAGATATGGAATGTGCAGCAATAGCACAAACGTGCTATTTAGATAATATGCCATTTATAGTAGTTAGAAGTATTTCCGATACACCTAATGGAAATAATGCATCTACATTTGATGAAAATTTGAAGTTAGCATCAAAAAGATGTGCAAATATTTTGAAAGAGTTTTTTATGAGGTAATGTTTGATTAATATATAATATATACGCTGTTATTTGTAACACAACCCCGAGTTACAGTTCACAGCTGATTATAATCTAATATATAAATGTTAATATATAAATATTTTTCAAAAAATCTCGGCTGCATTACATATTTAAGAAATTCTAATTTAATAAAATGAGCCTCTTTCATGTTAAAAATCTTGTAGATTTTTCCATGAACATCCCTCATTTTATTAAAATAAGAATTTCTAATAATATTTCATTTGCATTCGATTTATTTTCAAAATATTGATATATTAACATTTAGGAATAAAAACATAACTGTGAACTGTAACAACCCCCGATATAAATGTAAAAAAATTTTAAAAAAAGTATTGACAATTATATAAAAATAGTTTATACTCATACCTGTGCTAAACAAATACACAGCAGATGCTCCCTTAGCTCAGTTGGTCAGAGCAACCGGCTCATAACCGGTGGGTCCAAGGTTCGAATCCTTGAGGGAGCACCATTTTTTATTTTATATATTTGGGTAGGTGGCCGAGTGGCTAAAGGCGGCAGACTGTAAATCTGTTCTCATTTGAGTACGATGGTTCGAATCCATCCCTGCCCACCAAACAATTTAAATAAGAATTATTATTTCTGTTTTGGAGGATTGGCAACTGTAATTAAACTAAAAGGAAATAATAAAAATTAAACAACTATTAGATAGTTGTTTTTTTGTATAGAAATTCAAAAAAATACTGACTAAATATCGATATTTTGATAAAATATGATCCTAATAATAATAGGATGTTATAATTATATAAAGTATAATTTATAAGAGCCAGTTATAGCTAAGAAATTGATATCAAAGATAAGAGAAGAGCTTCGCTCTAAAAGTTAAGTGGATATTATAGAAAAAAGGATTATAAAAATATGATAAGAATTTACAAAAAAAATGAAATTGAAGAATTAGCAAATATATTAAAAAATGATGGTGTAATTAGTGTACCTACAGATACAGTTTATGGAATATGTGGCAGTATAAATTCAAAAAAAGCATATCAAAAAATAATAAAAATAAAAGAAAGACCAGAAAATAAACCATTTCCAATTATGTGTGCTGATAAAGAACAGATAAATAGCATAGCAATCATAAACGAAAAGGCAGAACAGTTGATTAATGCATTTATGCCTGGTCCTATTACTTTAGTATTGAAGAAAAAAGGTAAAATTCCTGATTATGTGGTAAATGGTAAAGAAACAGTAGCAGTAAGAATGTCAACTTCTAAAACTGTGGAAGAATTAATAAAAAAAGTTGGAAATCCATTATTTATGACAAGTGCAAATAAGAGTGGAGAGCCAACTTGTACTAATTTAAAAGAAATAGAAAAACAATGTCCACTTTTAGATGGAATAATGGAAGGCAATATTTCATTTGGAAAAGCAAGTACAATAGTAGATTGCTCTTCAAATGAAATAAAAATTTTAAGATTAGGGCCAATTTCAGAAGAACAAATTAATAAAATATTTTTATAAAAAACATTTGACAAATACTAATATTTAATAGATAATATAAATATCAAAAAGTACAATAAGAAAAAGCTTAAAAATACGAAGGAGGAATAGAAAATGTACATATTCAATAGGATTACTGTGAATCCACAATTACCAAAGAGGATAGAAAAATTATCTGAAATAGCAAATAATTTATGGTGGTCTTGGAACACAGAATTTTTAAGGTTATTTCAAAAGATAGATAGAGATTTATGGGAGCAATCAAATAAAAATCCAGTTAAATTTTTAAAATGCGTATCACAAGAAAAATTGGAAGCGGCAGCAAAAGACACATCTTTTTTAAAGGAATATGATAAAATAGCTAGTAATTTTGAAAGTTATATGAATAGCAAAAATACATGGTTTTTAAACAAATATCCAGAAAATAAAAAAGATTTAATTGCATATTTTTCTGCTGAATATGGTCTAGATGAAACTTTACCAATTTATTCAGGTGGACTTGGAATTTTATCTGGAGACCACTTAAAATCAGCAAGTGATTTAGGTATTCCATTAGTTGCTGTTGGGCTATTATACAAAAACGGATATTTTAATCAAAAAATTAATGGATATGGTCAACAAGAAACAGAATATCATAATATAGATTTATACGATTTGCCAATACATCCAGTTAAAGATGATAAAGGTGAAGATTTAACAATATATGTTAAATTCCCAAAAAGAAGATTATATCTAAAAGTTTGGCAAATAAATGTTGGAAGAGTAAAACTATATTTGTTAGATTCAGATATAGATAAAAATAATGAAGAAGATAGAGATGTTACACTACGTTTATATGGTGGAGACCAAGAAATGAGAATTCGCCAAGAAATAGTTTTAGGTATGGCAGGTGTAAATCTACTTACAAAATATTTGAAACTAGAGCCAACAGTTTACCATATGAATGAAGGACATTCTGCATTTTTAAATTTAGAAATTATTAAAAATATTATACAAGAAAAACAAGTTTCATTTGAAGTTGCAAAAGATATAGCAAGTTCAAAGACAGTATTTACAACACATACGCCAGTTCCAGCAGGAAATGATATTTTTCCATTAAATTTAGTAGAGAAATATTTTAAAGATTTCTGGCCAAGATTAGGTCTTTCAAGAGAAGAATTTTTAAGATTAGGTATGAAACCTGGAATAGATTTAGATGTTGGGTTTAATATGGGAATACTAGCTTTAAAAATAGCGGGTAAGAAAAATGGGGTAAGTAAATTACATGGTGCAGTATCAAGAGAATTATTTGGAGATGTATGGCCAAATATTGCTGCAAATGAATCTCCAATAGGTTATGTAACAAACGGAATTCACACATGTTCATGGTTAGCACCTAAATTGAAAGAATTATATAATAAATATTTAATTCCATATTGGCAAGATAATATTCACCAAGAATATGTATGGGAAAAAATAAAGAATATACCAGATGAAAAATTATGGGATGTGCATGTAGAAAGAAAAGAAAAATTATTAAAAATAGTAAAAGATAGCACAACAGAAAGATTAAGAAGGTCTGGATATAGTTACGAAGAAATAAATGAAATAGTTTCAAAATTAAATCCAAATAGTTTAACAATAGGATTTGCAAGAAGATTTGCTACATATAAAAGAGCAACTTTAATCTTTAAAGACCTAGAAAGAATCACACAAATTTTAAATAATTCAGAAAGACCAGTACAACTAATATTTGCGGGTAAGGCACACCCTGCAGATAAAGAAGGTCAAGATTTAATTAAATATATACATGAAATATCAATGATGCCACAGTTTAAAGGGAAAATATTCTTGCTAGAAAATTATAATATAGCAATGTCAAGATATTTAGTAAGCGGTGTTGATGTATGGTTAAATAATCCTAGAAGACCAATGGAAGCCTCTGGAACAAGTGGACAAAAAGCTTCTGTAAACGGAGTTATAAACTTTAGTGTACTAGATGGTTGGTGGGCAGAAGGATATACCCAAAACAATGGATGGACAATTGGTACAAATGCTGAATATATTTCTTATGAAGAACAAGATATTGCAGATAGCCAAAGTATGTACCGTGCATTAGAGGAAAAAATAATACCAACATATTATACAAAAGAGAAAAATGGTTTACCAAAAAAATGGATAGAAATAATGAAAAATTCTATTATTACAACAGGTGGAAAATATAGCACATCTAGAATGCTTGTGGATTACACAAACCAATATTATATGCCATTATGTAATTTAACTAAAAACTATTATGAAGATATTGATAATGTTGCAGCATTTAATTCTTGGAAAAAAGATTTGCATAATAATTGGAAAGATATAAAAATAACACAAGTAAATAATTTAGATAATATTACAATAGATGCTGGAAATAATATAGAAGTTGGTTGTGAAGTACAACTTCCAAATATTAATGTTGATAATGTAACTGTAGAAGTATATTATGGAAAAATTTTGGAAGATGGAATTGTAGAAAATGTTAGTATAATTCCAATGAAATTACTAGATTTTGATGAAGAGGATAAAAAATATTATTTTACAGCTAAAATTGAATTAACTACAGGTGGAAATTATGGCTATACTTTTAGAGTTGTGCCAAAACATGAAATGCTTTTAGAACCTGCTAATTTGAATTTAATTAAATGGATAACAAAATAGTTTAAAGTTAGCTGTGTAAAAATCACAATAGAAATGTAAAAATCTATTGTGATTTTTCTTTTTATAGGGTAAAATATTGGTAGAGATTAAGGCGGAAAAACAATGGAAGGGAAAGTGAGTTTTGTATGAAGAAATTACCTTATGGAATTAGTAATTATGAAGAGCTTATAACAGAAGACTATTATTATGTGGATAAAACGATGTATATAAAAAAATTAGAAGATTTACCAGAAAAAAGAATAATGTTTCTACGTCCAAGAAAATTTGGAAAAACTTTATTTACAAGCACTTTAGAATATTATTACGATATAAATGCAACAGATAAGTTTGAAAAATTATTTAAAAATACATATATAGGGGAAAATCCAACTAATCTAAAAAACAGCTATTATATTTTAAGATTCAATTTTTCAGGGATAGATACGTCAACAGCGGATTCAACAATGATTGGTTTTAAGGAAAAAGTCATTTTAGGTATAAAAAGATTTGTAAATAGTTATAAATTAGATTTCTATATTAACATTGAACAAACCCCTGAAGGAATGTTAGGCAGTCTGTTTGAAGCATTTCGAAATCAAAAGATAAATGAAAAAATATATGTAATTATAGATGAATATGACCATTTTGCAAATGAACTGTTAGGTTTTCAAACAGAAAAATTTAAAGAATTAGTATCAAGAAATGGAAAAGTTAGAAAATGGTATGAAGTATTAAAAGAAGGAACTGAAAATGTTGTAGATAGAATTTTTGTGACAGGTGTAGCACCAATAACTCTAGATAGCTTAACATCTGGATTTAATATATGTTCTGATAAAACGCAAAACAGAGATTTTAATGAAATGTTAGGATTTACTCAAAGTGAATTAAAAAGATTAATGACTGATCAAGAAATATCTGAAAAAAATCAAGAAATAATTATACCAATTATGAAAGAAAATTATGATGGATATAAATTTAGCATAAAAGCAGAAGAAAAAATATACAATTCAAATATGTGCTTATATTTCTTAAATGATTATATAAAATACAATGAAATACCAGAAAAATTAATAGATGTAAATATAGCAAGTGATTATAGTAAATTAAGCAAAATGCTAAGTTTATCTAAAGGAGAGAAAAAACAGGAAATATTAGAAAAAACAATATCTGGAGAAGGAGTAATGACAGAAATAACGGAAAAGTTTAATCCAGAGGTTGAGTTCAAAGATGAAGAATTTGCTTCAATGTTATTTTATTTGGGATATTTAACAATTGCAGGAGAGAGATTAGGAATACCGGAATTAAAAATACCTAATAAGATAATGAGTGAAATTTATTCAAGTTATTTTCTAAATTTATTAAACAAAGAAAATAATTTAAGTATTTCAAATGATGAACATAATAAAATACTTGAAGAGATAGCATTAGAAGGAAAAATAGACAAATTAGTAGAAATAGCACATAGATATTTAAATAATTTATCAAATAGAGATTATCAAAAATTTGATGAGAAATATGTAAAATTGATATTTTATTGTATAGCAATGAACTTAAAACTATTTTGGATAAAATCAGAGTTAGAAGTAAATAGAAATTATCCTGATTTATTATTTATTCCAAAGGACAATACAAAAGGATATAAAGCAGTAATGATAGAATTTAAATATTTAAAAAAAGATGAAAAAAGCAAATTAGAAGAAGTAAAAGAACAGGCAAAAGAACAATTGAAAACTTATGGTGAATTTGAAGAAATAAAAAATATTAAAGATTTGAATAAGTATGTAGTGGTTGCAGTAAATGATGAAATTTTTATTGAAAAAATTGTTTAGAACTTAATTAAAAAAATCTCTTGCAAAAACGAAAAAATGTGGTATAATAGTAAGCAATAAAAGAGAAAAACAAAAACAAGGACACGGTAAATAATGTAATATCTTAAAGAGAGCCAAAGGTTGGTGTAATTTTGGTAAGTAAAAATTATTTATTATCACCTTATTAGTTGTTAAACTGAAATTAAAGTAGAAAAATACAATAACAAATTGCATTTGAAATAAGGTTTTAAAATTAAGTTTAGCCGTAAATCTGCGTTAAAGATAATTGAGAGAGTAACAAATTAATTTATAAAAATATATTATAAAATATGTTGGTTACTAAAATAGGTGGTACCGCGGAATTTAAGCTATTTCGTCCTAAGTATAGGATGAAATAGCTTCTTTTATTGAAAATCAATCAAAATCATCATCTTGCGAATTTTGGCTTATTAATTAATCTTCGATGTACAAAAAGTACACCTTCAGCTTAATTAATTTCGCAAAAATCCACAATATAATAATTTTGATTAATTTTCAGAAATTGAGTTACAGTTCAGTTGCATTTTTACTCCAAAATGTTAATGTATAGTATTTTGAGAACTAATCGAATGCGACTGGAATAACTTAAAAATTCTTAATAATTTAGCAAGGGAATCTCAAAGCTTGTCTTTGAGGGTGCTTGCTAAATTAATTAGAATTTTTTAGTGTTAAATGAAAGGTAGCCGAGATTATTCGAAAAATACTATACATTAACGTTTAAGATAATAAATCACGTTACTGAACTGTAACCAAATATGTAAAAGGGAGGAATTTGTATGTACAAAAAAGTAGAACTTAAAGACGGTTTTGTTGGAATGGAAAGAGAAGTTGCAAAAGTGTGGAAGGAAAAAAATATCATAAAAAAGAACTTTGCCATGAATGAAGGAAAAAGATATTTTACATTTTATGATGGACCTCCAACAGCAAATGGAAAGCCACATGTAGGGCATATTGAAACAAGAGTTATGAAAGACATAATACCAAGATATAAAGTTATGAAAGGATATCATGTAGATAGAAAAGCAGGATGGGACACTCATGGTTTGCCAGTAGAGCTTGAAATAGAAAAGAAATTAGGAATTTCTGGAAAAGAACAAATAGAAGAATATGGAGTAGAAAAATTTGTTAAACAATGTAAAGAAAGTGTATTTACTTATGTTTCTATGTGGGAAGAAATGACAAACAAAGTAGGTTTTTGGGTTGACATGGATAATCCATATATAACATATGACAATAAATATATAGAGTCAGTATGGTGGGCTTTAAAAGAAATGTGGAAAAAAGGCTTATTGTATGAAGGCCACAAAGTAATGCCATATTGCCCAAGATGTGGAACAGCGCTTTCTTCACACGAAGTTGCACAAGGATATAAAGATGTAAAAGACTTAACTTGTATTGCAAAATTTAAAGTGGCAGAAGGACAAAAATTTGATACAGACACATATATACTAGCTTGGACAACAACACCATGGACATTACCTTCAAACTTAGCACTTTGTGTTAATAAATCTTATGAATATGCAGAAGTTAAGGCAAATATTGGAACAGATGATGAACCTAAATATGAAAAATATATTTTAGCAAGGGAATTGATAGAATCTGTTTTAAAAGAAACACCTTATGAATTAATAAAAACATTTAAAGGTGAAGAATTATTAGGAACAAAATATGAAAGATTAATGCCCTTTGGAAAGGTTGAAGGAAAAGCATTTGAAGTTATACATGGGGATTATGTAACATTAACAGATGGTACAGGAATTGTTCATATTGCACCAGCTTATGGTGAAGATGATAGTCTTGTTTCTAAGCAAAATGGAATTACATTTATAAATTTGGTAGATAAATCTGGTAAATTTGTAAAAGAAGTTGAGCCATGGGCAGGAAGATTTGTTAGAGATTGTAATGAAGATATTTGTAAATGGTTAAATGAAGAGAATAAATTATTCAGTAAAGAAAAACATCTACATTCATATCCACATTGTTGGAGATGTGATACACCACTTCTTTATTATCCAAAAGAGAGTTGGTTTGTTGCAATGAGCAAACTTAGAGACGAATTAGTTGATAATAATAGTAAAGTAAATTGGTATCCAGAAACAATAAAAACAGGAAGATTTGGAAAATTCTTAGAAAATGTTATAGATTGGGGAATTTCAAGAGATAGATATTGGGGTACACCACTGCCAATATGGTCTTGTGAATGTGGTCACCAAGAATGTATTGGAAGCATAGAGGAATTAAAAGAAAAAGCCGTAGATTGTCCAGAAGATATAGAACTACATAAACCATATATAGATGATGTTTATTTAAAATGTCCACATTGTGGTAAAAAAATGAAAAGAGCAAAAGAAGTTATAGATTGTTGGTTTGATTCTGGTTCAATGCCGTTTGCACAATGGCACTATCCATTTGAGAATAAAGAAATGTTTGAAAAGAATTTCCCAGCAGGATTCATCTCAGAAGCAATAGACCAAACTAGAGGATGGTTCTATACTTTAACAGCAATTGGAACAGCTTTATTTAATAGAACACCATTTGAAAACTGTATAGTTCTAGGTCACGTTTTAGACGAAAAAGGACAAAAAATGTCTAAATCTAAGAAAAACGGTGTAGACCCAATGGTTCTTTTAGACCAAGTTGGTGCAGATGCAACTAGATGGCATTTCTATACATGTAGTGCCCCATGGCTTCCAACAAGACTTGGATTAAACAATGTACAAGAAACACAAAGAGGATTTTTGTCTACATTATGGAATGTATATTCATTCTATGTTTTATATGCAGAAATTGATAAATTTAATCCATTAGAATATAGTAATTTCAAAATAACTAATGTAATGGATAAATGGATTATATCTAAATTAAATACATTAGTAAAAGAAGTAGATGAAAAATTAGAAAGCTATGACATAACATCAGCAGCATTATTAATTGAAAGCTTTACAGATGAACTTTCAAACTGGTATGTTCGTAGAAATAGAGAAAGATTCTGGCTAACAGAATTAACAGAAGAAAAAATAGGAGCATATGTAACTTTATATAGAGTTTTAACAACACTTGTAAAAGTTTCTGCACCATTTGTGCCATTTATGACAGATGAAATCTATCAAAACTTAGTTGTAGGACTAGACAAAAATGCACCAGAAAGTGTTCATTTATGCTTATGGCCAGAAGTAAATGAAAGTGAAATAGATAACAAATTAGAAGAAGAAATGGATTTAGCATATAAAATAGTAAAATTAGGAAGAAGCGCAAGAAATTCAGCAAATATCAAAAATAGACAGCCACTTTCAGAAATGCTAATTTCAATAAATACATTACCAGAATATTATGCAGATATAGTTAAAGAAGAATTAAATGTTAAGAAAATAGAGCTAGGTAGTGAAATGTCTAACTATGTTAATTTTGAAATAAAGCCAAACTTACCAGTTCTAGGAAAAGAGTATGGAAAATTAATACCAAGAATTAAAGAAGAAATTGCTAAGAAAAATCAAATGGACTTAGCAAATAACGTAAAAAATGGTAAAACAGAATATATTGAAATAGATGATACACAAATAGGCTTAAATTCAGAAAACTTGCTTGTTACAATGCAAGGAAAAGAAGGTTTTGCATTTAGTGGTGAAGGTGAGATAGGTGTTGTTTTAGATACTCATATAACAGAAGAATTAAAAGAAGAAGGATATGTAAGAGAAATATTATCTAAAGTTCAAAATATGAGAAAGGATAAAGGTTTTGAAGTATTAGATAAAATAAATCTTTATGTATCAGAAAATAAAATGCTTGAAGAAATAATAAAAAAGAACGAAGAATTAATAAAACATGATACATTAACTGAAAAAGTTATTTATGATGAAAACAGAGAAAGTTATACAGATACCTCAATAAATGGCGAAAACCTAAAGTTAGATGTAGAAGTAGTTTAATATCTTTGGGGGCACATACCGAAAACAGTGAATGTTTTGGGTATGTGTCCCTAAAACACTTTTAAAAACAATGAAAAAAGTTATAAAATATTAAAAGTTTTTTCATATTTTTGAAAGAACTTGACTATAATAATAAATGATATTATAATTATTATAGAAAACAAATTGGAGGAATGGAATATGTCTACTCAACAAAGAATAAATAGAGAACAGTATTTATCCATATTAAAAAATTTCAAAGACCAACAAATAATCAAGGTAATAACAGGAATAAGAAGATGTGGCAAATCTACATTGTTAGAATTATTTCAAGATTATTTAAAGCAAAATGGAGTTAATGAAGAACAAATTATATCAATAAACTTTGAAAATGCAGATTTTGAAGAATTACAAGATAGAAAAAAATTATATGAATTTATAAAATCAAAATTAAAAGCAGGAAGAAAAACATATATATTTTTAGACGAAATACAAAATGTAAATGAATTTGAAAAAACAGTAGATAGTCTGTTTATAAATAAAGATGTAGATTTATATATAACAGGTTCAAATGCATATTTACTTTCTTCAGAACTTGCTACATTACTTACTGGAAGATATATAGAAATTAAAATGTTACCTTTATCATTTAAAGAATATTTATCTGCATTTGAAGACAAGACAGATCTATCTAGAAAATTTAGAAACTATTTAAGATATAGTTCATTTCCGCAATCAATAGAATTATATAAAGTTAATCCAGAAAATATAAATATGTTTTTAGATGGAATATATAATACTATCTTATTTAAAGATGTAATGTTAAGAAAAGGTATTTCAGATAAGAATTTATTAGAAAGGGTAACTAAATATTTATATGATAATATTGGAAATAGAACGAGTATGAAAAATATTAGTGATAATATTGAAGGAATAGAAAAAAATAGTTCTTATAATACTATTTCTAATTATATACAAGCTTTAATAGATAGTTATATTGTTTATAAAGCTAATAGATATGATATAAAAGGAAAAGAATATTTAAAAACACAAGAAAAATATTATGTAATAGACATTGGCTTAAGATATTATATGTTAGGTCAAAACTCTAATAGAGACATGGGACACATTTTAGAAAATATTGTATATCTTGAGTTATTAAGAAGAGGATTCGAGGTTTACATAGGAAAAGTGGACGATTTAGAAGTTGATTTTGTAGCTAAAAATTCTAAAGAAACTATATATTATCAAGTTGCATTAACAACAAGAGAAGAAACAAATACCCCAAATTCTATATTAGAACGTGAATTGGCGCCATTAAGGAAAATAAATGATAATTATCCTAAATATATTTTAACGTTAGATGATGATTTGGAAGCAGATTTCGAAGGAATAAAGAAAATTAATGTAATAGATTGGTTATTAGCATTGTGATTTGTTCAAGAAAGGAATGGAATTTAAAATGTCAAAATTTTTTATAAATACAGAACAAATAAATCAAAATACAATCTGTATTAAAGGACAAGACGTAAATCATATAAAAAATGTATTAAGAAAAAAGATAAATGATGAAATAATAATATGTGATGCACAAGAATCGAAAGATTATTTCTGTAAAATAGTAGATATTATGGATGATGAAATAGTTTGTGAGATAAACAAAAAAATAGATAATGATGTTGAATCTAATATAAATGTAACAATATTTCAAGGGTTACCAAAATCAGATAAAATGGAATTGGTAATACAAAAGGCTGTTGAATTAGGTGCTTTTGAAATAACACCAATTGAAATGAAAAGATGTGTAGTAAAACTTAATGAAAAAGAAAAAAATAAAAAAATTGAAAGATGGCAAAAAATTTCTGAAGTGGCAGCAAAACAATGTGGAAGGGGAATTATACCACAAATAAATAATATTATTTCTGTAAAAGATGTTTGTAATTTGTGTAATAAATATGATATATTATTAGTAGCCTATGAAAATGAAAAAGAAAACACCTTAAAGAAAGAAATTGATAATATAAAAAACACATTCACAAAAAAAGAAATAAGTATTGGAATTCTTATAGGACCAGAAGGCGGAATAGATGAAAATGAATTAGAAAAATTAAGGGAAAGCGGTGCAAAAATAGTAACATTAGGAAAGAGAATTTTAAGAACGGAGACTGTGGCGTTGAATATAATTAGCATTATTATGTATGAATTTGAAAAATGATTGGCAAATTTCGTCGTTTAACTGCACTGCGAAAGCTATCAACGTACAAAAAGTACGCCTCAAGCTTTCTTGCTTGTTAGCCTAGAAATTTATCCAATTCTTTTTCAAATTTCATAATAGTAAGGTGATAAAAACAGTATTTTTAATATGAAAAAATAATTGGCAAATAAAGAAAGGAAAGTAGTCTTAAATGAAAGAAGAAAAAATAGAAAAGATGGAAGAAAATATTGAAACGGAAAAAGAGAAAGAAATAGATAGTAATAAGGGAAAAAAAGAGAAAAAAATACCAAAAGAAATATCTCAAGAAATTTTAAAAAAGATTTTTAAAAATCTTTTAAAAGGAATAGCATTAATGCTATATTTTATAGTGCTAAATATTGCATATATAAATATGAAACAAGAACGATTAATAGAAGATATAAAAATATTTGCAGGTACATTTTTAGTAATGGGAATTATAATGCTAGAAAGAGCATATAAAACAGAAAAATTCGATACAACTTTAACAGCAATTGAATTTATGTGTATATCAATACATAGTTTAACTATAATGCATGTAATAACAATGTTTAAATATGATTTTAGACATTATTTATTAACATCTTCCTATATTTTTTCTATTTATTATGTTTTAAAATCTATTATATTATATACAAAAGAAAAAAGAAATTATTTAAAAAGTTTTAGTGACATATCAGAAATTGTAAAAAAAGATGAACCATTAAAAAAAGAAGCTAAAAAGAAAAATGGTGATGATGAAGAAGACAAAAAAGAAGTAGAAAAAGAGAAAAGTGAAAATAAAAAAGTAGAAAAGATAGCTAAATCACAAAAGAAAAATAAAAACAAGCAAAATAATTCTAAAACAAAAAATTCAAAAAGTAAAAAAAGCAAATCTCAGAAAAGTAATAAATCGAAGCAAAATAAATCATAAATTGGTATAAATTTAAGCCTATTATAAATCCCAAAGTTTCAAGTTAATATATAATATTTTTGAAAAAAGCGAATTGAAAGTGAGCAAGTTAGAAATTCTAATAAATTTTATGGAAAGAGTTCATTTTCGAAGAAAATGGAAGGGAGCCATAAAATTTAAGTGAAGTTCTTACGCAGTTCAGCTTGAACAAGCATTTTTGAAAAAAATATTATATATTAACTTGAAACAATAATACATTGGAAAGGAAAAAGATTAAAAATGATTAAAAGTATGACCGGATATGGTAAAGCACTATTATCTCAAAATTCTAGAGATTATCAAATTGAAATTAAAAGTGTAAACCATAGATATTTAGATATTTCTGTAAAGATGCCACGACAACTTAGCTATTTGGAGGAAGCGGTAAAAAAAGAAATATCAAAAAAAATAAAAAGAGGAAAAGTAGATGTTTTAATAACATTTGAAAATAATTCTGCAGAAGGAAAAGAAATAAAAATAAATACTGAACTTGCAAAAATGTACATAAAAGAACTAAGAAATTTAGCAGAACAGGAAAATATACAATCTAACATAGAGGTAACAGAAATTTCCAAATTTCCAGATGTTCTAAGTGTACAAAATACTCAAGAAGACGAAATAATAAAAAATGAAGTAATAGAAGTAACTAAAATAGCTACAGTGAATTTATTTGATATGAGACAAATAGAAGGAGAAAAAATTTCAGAAGATTTAAAAAGAAGAATTTGTAATATAGAACAAAAAGTAAATGAAATATCTGAAATTTCTACTGGACTTATTGAAGAATATGTAGTAAAATTAGAAAGAAGAATAAAAGAATTGTTGAATAATCAAGAAATTGATGAAAATAGATTAGCACAAGAAGTAGTAATATATGCAGATAAATGTTCTATAGAAGAAGAAATTACAAGAATAAATAGCCATATAGTGCAATTTCGTGATTTATTAAATTCAGAAGAAGCAATTGGAAAAAAATTAGATTTTATAATACAAGAAATGAATAGAGAAACAAATACTATAGGTTCAAAATCGAATAGCTTAAATATAACAAATGGCGTAATAGATATCAAAACAGAGCTAGAAAACATAAGAGAACAAATACAAAACATAGAATAAAAAGAAAGGATTTGATGCTATGCAATTAGTAAATATAGGATTTGGAAATATTGTTTCTGCAGAGAGAATTGTAGCAATAGTAAGCCCAGAATCAGCTCCTATAAAAAGATTGGTTCAAGAAGCTAAAGATAATAAAACAGCAGTAGATGCTACATATGGTAGAAGGACAAGAGCAGTATTAATTATGGATTCTGGTCATATTATTCTTTCGGCTGTTCAGCCAGAAACGGTTGGAGGAAGAATTGATAAAAATATATCTCAAGATGATATTAATAAACAAGCTGCTAGTGTTGAGGCAACCAAACAAGAAGGTAACGTTGAAAAATAATTAGAATTTTGACTACGTTATATTATATATAATTAAGAAAGGATGGGTTTAAAAATGATAGTAAAACCAACAGTTGCAGAATTATTAACAAAAGCACAAAATAGATATGAATTAGTAATTGCAACAGCAAGAAGAGCAAGACAGATTTCATTAGGTGATGAACCAAAAACTAATGTAAAAGAAGAATCACCTGTAACATTAGCAGCAAATGAAATTGCTGAAGGTAAAGTTGAAATAGTATAAGAAAAAATATTATATATTAACTTGAAGCAATGCTAAATCAGTCGTGAATTGTAACAAAAAAATTAGTAAGTAATTTGAAATTCTAAAAAAGGGGATGTAGTTTTTAATGGGTAAAAAACATATTATATCACTTGGTGGAGAATTAGCAAGTGGAAAAGGTACAGTTTCTAAAATACTAATGAAGGAATTAAATTTTGGTGTATATAAAAATGGAGATTATTTTAGAAAATTAGCAAGAGATAAAGGTATGGATATAACAACTTTTAATGAATATGTAAAAGAACATCCAGAAATTGATAAGCAAGTAGAATATAGTGCAGCAGAATATGCAAAAACTAATGATAATTTTATAATAGATGCACGATTAGGTTGGTATGCTGTACCAGAATCTTTTAAAGTATATTTAAAAGTAGATATAAATGTTGCAGCCAAAAGAGCATTTGAAGACAAAGAAAGAAAAAGCTCTGAAAATTTTGAAACAATTGAAGAACAAAAACTAGATTTAGAAAAAAGATATAAATTGGAAAATGAGAGATATTTTAATGTATATGGCGTAAGAAAAGAGGATGAATCAAATTACGATTTGGTAATAGATACTACAGCGCTTACTCCACAAGAGGTAGCAGATAAAATAAGAATAGAGTATTTAAAATGGTTAGGATAATTTGAAAATAGATTGAACCCACGCATTATTTTGTGTGGGCTTAGTTTTTTTATACAATAGGACGAGCTATTTAGGAATTTAAAGCAAAATCATGAAAGGAATGAATTATGTATGATAGCAGAAGTCATAATAAATAGAACAGCGAAGAAATTAAATAGAATATTTGATTATAACATTCCAGAAGATATTGAGGGTTTTATTGTTGTTGGCAGTAAAGTATTAGTTCCGTTTGGAAAAGGCAAAAAAATAGAAGAAGGTTTCGTTACAAAAATTAAAGAAAAAACAGATTATGAATACGAAATAAAAGATATTGTAAAAGTAGAATTAAATTTAACAAATGAACAGATAGAATTAGCTAAGTGGATGGCAAATAGATATTATTGCAATGTTTCAGATTGTGTGAATTTAATGTTAGCTCCAGGTACGAAAAGTAAAAATTTAGAAAAAAGAATAGATGATAAGAAAATAAATTTTGTAAATTTAAAGAAAACAGCAGATGAAATTATGTATGATATAGATAATAAAAAAATAAAATCTGAAAAACAGATAAAATTATTAGAATTTATTATAAAAAATGGAGAATTTACAATACCAGAAATAGAGGAATTTACGCAATGTTCTAGAGCAATAGTAAATACACTTGTGAAAAATGGATATTTAGAAATATCTGAAAAAAAGATAGATAGAAATCCTTTAGCTCATAAAAATTTGGAAGAAATAAGAAAAAAAGAAAAGACTAAAAAACTAGATTTAACGCAAGAACAGCAAGAAGCATATAAGAAAGTTGAAGAATCTATAGAAAAAAAAGAATACAAATCATTTTTATTGTATGGTGTTACAGGTTCAGGAAAGACAGAAATTTATTTGCAATTAATAGAAAAAGTGTTAGAAAATCAGAAATCATCAATATTATTAGTGCCAGAAATTTCTTTAACACCTCAAATGATAGATAGATTTATAGCGAGATTTGGAAAGGAAAATATAGCTGTACTACATAGCAAATTATCAACAGGTGAAAGACATGATGAATGGACAAGAATTAAAGAAAACAAAGCTAAAATAGTAATTGGCGCAAGGTCTGCAATATTTGCACCTGCACAAAATTTGGGTATAATAATAATAGATGAAGAACATGATAGCTCATATAAATCTGAATCAAATCCAAAATATGATGCGAAAGAAGTTGCAAAATATATAGCTAAAATAAAAAAATGTCCATTATTATTAGGAAGTGCAACGCCAGATGTACGAACATATTATAATACTTTTGTAGCTTTAGAAGAAGATACAATACTAAATAAAGCTACCCAAAATGAAGTTTTAAGTAAATTTTCTGAAAAAACTCTTGAAAAAGAAAATGAGAAAGAAGAGGACAAAGAAAAAATAGAGTTATTAAAACTTACAAAAAGAGCTAACAATTCAGCTTTACCCAAAGTAGAAATAATAGACTTAAAGCAAGAATTGGCAAATGGAAATCATTCAATGTTAAGCATGGCTTTATATTCAGCTATAGAAGAGAATATTAAAAATAAGAAACAAACAATATTATTTTTAAATAGACGTGGATATTCTACATTTGTAATGTGCAGAAATTGTGGATATACAGTCAAATGTAAAAACTGCAATATAAGTCTTACATATCATAGTTTTGAAAAAAAATTAAAATGCCATTATTGTGGCTATGAGGAAAATGTAGTAACAATATGCCCAGAATGTCATAGTGATAAAATTAGATATTTTGGTACTGGAACTCAAAAATTAGAACAAGAGATAAATAAACAATTTCCAAATGCAAAAACAATAAGAATGGATGTAGATACAGTAACGAAAAAGAATTCACATGAAGAAATATTAAATAAATTTAAAAATGAAAATATAGATATTTTAATAGGAACACAAATGGTTGTAAAAGGACATCATTTTCCTAATGTAACATTAGTAGGAGTAATAGCAGCAGATGGTTCACTAAATATTGACGATTATAGAGCAAGTGAAAGAACATTTCAAATTCTAACACAAGTTGCTGGAAGAGCTGGAAGAGAAAATACAACAGGAAGAGTAATTATACAAACATATAATCCTTATGATTTCAGCATTCAAACTGCTAAAAAACAAAATTACGAAATGTTTTATGAAACAGAAATTGCGATAAGAAAACAATTGAAATATCCTCCATTTTGCGATATAATATTAGTGAATTTTAACAGTACAAGTGAAAATGAGATAAAAAAAGTAAGCAATTGGGTATTTGAATATTTATGTAAAAGACTAAATAAAGATGAATACAAAATTTTTAAACCTATGCCATCTCCTATTGATAAAATCCAAAATAGGTATAGATGGAGAATAATTGTAAAAGGAATCATGTCAAAACAAGCAAATTTAATATTAAATGAATGTTTAAAAGAATTGTATTCTAAAGATTTAAAAAACACTAGAGTTTCAATAGATGTTAATTGTAATAATATGTTCTAGTGTTACAATTCACAGCCGTTTATAATCTAATATATAAATGTTAATATATAAATATTTTTCAAAAAATCTCGGCTACATTACATATTTAAGAAGATGGAAGGAATGGTAATAATAATGGCAATTAGAAATTTAAGATATGAAGGTGACGAAATACTAAAAAAGAAATCAAGGGATGTAGAAAAAATTGACGATAAATTACAAGTATTAATAGATGATATGATAGAAACAATGCATAAATACAATGGAGTAGGACTAGCTGCAGTTCAAGTTGGAATATTAAAGAGACTTATTGTAATAGATCTATATGATGATAAAGGACCAATAGTTTTAATAAATCCAGTAATTTTAAAAACAAAAGGTGAACAGGAAGTAGATGAAGGATGTTTAAGTTTTCCAAACCAATTTGCAAAAGTAAAAAGACCAGCAGAAGTTACAGCAGAATACATGGATAGAAACGGAAAAATGGTAAAAGTAAAAGCAAAAGAACTATTAGCACAAGCAATATGCCATGAAGTAGATCATTTAAATGGAGAAGTATTTGTAGATAAAATAATTCCGGGAACTTTGGAATATGTAGAATAATTGCCATGGGGACGCCCCTTTTGGCAATAAATTGTCATAGGGACATACTTGTGTAATATTATAATGTATTTGCTGTGGATAGTAACATACAGTAATATAAAAAATTTAAGATGTTATAGAAAGGGATGATTTTAATATGAATATAGTATTTATGGGAACACCAGATTTTGCTGAAGAAAGTCTAAAAGCATTATACAATGCAAAACACAATATTATAGCTGTTGTCACAAATCCAGATAAACCTAAAGGTAGAGGAATGAAAATGGTTTCTTCAGAAGTTAAACAATTTGCTGAATCTAAAAGTATAAAAGTATATCAGCCATTAAAAATAAAAAACAATTTAGAATTTATAAATGATATAAAAGAGCTTAATCCAGATATTATATGTGTTGTAGCTTATGGAAAAATACTTCCAAAGGAAATCTTAGAGATACCTAAATTAGGGTGTATTAATGTTCATGCATCGTTATTACCAAAATATAGAGGTGCAGCGCCTATTCAGTGGGCTGTTTTAAATGGTGATAAAACAACAGGCGTAACAACAATGTATATGGATGCTGGAATGGATACACGGTGACATGATTTTAAAACAAGAGGTACAAATAGGCGAAGATGAAACTACGGGAGAATTGTGGGATAGATTAAAAGTAGTTGGTGGAAATTTATTAATAAAAACATTACAAGAAATAGAACAAGGTACAGTAAAAAGAGAAAAACAAGGAAATGAATTTACTTTAGCACCAATGCTTTCTAAAGAAATGGCAAAAATTGAATGGCTTAATAAAACTGCTTTAGAAATAAAAAATCTTGTAAGAGGTTTAAACCCAATTATGGGAGCATATTCATTCTTAAATGGTAAAAAGATAAAATTCTGGAAAGTTGATATTGCTACAGATGAAGAAATTGTTATAGAAAACTTGAATTTTTTGAAAAACGGGACAGTTGTACTTTCTAATTCAAAGCAAGGCTTATTTATTAAAACAAAAGATGGAATTTTAAAAATTCTTGAAATACAAGGTGAAAATTCTAAAAAAATGCCGATTGGGGATTTTCTAAGAGGAAATAAAGTAGAAGAATTTGAAGTTTTTGAATAAAATATATAATATATAAAACGTAAGATGATATTAAGACAGATTGTTAGTTTATTATATTGTTTTTTCTATTCATGATATACTAAATATATGATAGGAGAGTGATTTAGTTATGTATCCATTTTGTAAATATAGTGATGGTACAGAAGTAGTTTTTTCTGGAATTATAATAAATGATAAAGGAGAGGAAACGATTCAAATTCATTTTGAAAGACCAACAGATGATGGATTTGATAGTATTAGATTTGAACTTCCAAGTTATAAAATATTGTATAAAGAAGGAAATTATACAGAAGAGGAAATAGCAATTTTTAAAACAGTATTAGAACGAGGAGCTCATAATTTTTATAGATGGGCTAAAGAGGGAGGAATAAAAATTGCCTAGTTTATTAGAAATAATGCGGATATAAAATTTATTTTTGGTCAAATGAAAATTTTGAACCAATTCATGTGCATATATCAAAAGGTAAGCCGGTGGCAAATTCGACCAAAGTATGGATTACTAAGGCAGGTGGATGTATAGTTGCTAATAATAGTAGTAAAATTCCAGAAAAAGATTTAAGGGAGTTATTAGAGGTTATATCTAACAACTGTTTTTTCATAATATCAGTATGGAAAAAGCATTTTCCAAGTTTTGAAATTAAATTTTACTGTTAATTTCTTTAGAATTCTTGAAATAAACATTAACAAAATGTAACTAAAATTGTAAATAAAATATAGAAAAATATTGAATTTTTTTTTATGTATATGGTATAATATGCAATGGTTAACAAATTATGACTTTGAAAGAAAGGAAAGGTAAAAAATGAAAACAAATTTAAGAAAAACAAAAATAGTAGGAACAATAGGACCTGCAAGTGAAAACAGATTACAAGAATTATTTGAGGCAGGACTAAATGTAACAAGAATTAATTATTCACACGGAAGTTGGGATGAACAATCAGAAAAAACTGAAACAATAATCAGATTAAGAAGAGAACTTGATTTACCAATCGCATTACTTCTTGATATGCAAGGACCGGAAATTAGAACAGGAATGTTGGTTACTGGTAAAAATGAAAAAATTATGTTAGAAGATGGACAAAAATTCACATTGGTAAATGAAGATATTATAGGAGATAAAGACAGAGTATCTGTATCATATAAAGAATTATACAAAGATTTGAAACCAGGAGCAAAAGTATTAATTGACGATGGTGCAATTGAATTAGTAGTAGATGAAATAGTTGATAAAGATATAGTTTGTACTGTAGTACATGGAAACGGATTAGGAAGTAGAAAAACTATGAATTTACCAGGAACAGCAGTAAGACTTCCAGCATTAAAACAAAAAGATATAGACGATTTAAAAACAGCATGTGAGCATGATTATGATTATGTTGCTATGTCATTTACAAGAAATAAAGATGATATTGATCAAGTAAGAAAAGTATTAGACGAAAATGGTGGAAAAGATATTAAGATTATAACAAAAGTAGAAAATGTTGAAGGGCTAGAACACATGGAAGAAATAGTAGAAAATGCAGATGTTCAAATGATTGCCCGTGGAGATATGGCTACAGAAACAGATTTCACAGAACCACCTGTTATGCAAAAGAAATTTATAAAATTATCAAATAGAGCTAATAAACCAGCTATAACAGCAACACAAATGTTAGAAACAATGACATATAATCCTTTACCAACAAGAGCAGAAGCAAGTGACGTAGCAAATGCAATATATGATAGAACAAGTGCAGTTATGTTATCTGGTGAATGTGCTATGGGTAAATATCCAGTTGAATGTGTAAAAACAATGGTAAAAATTGCTGGTAGAGTAGAACCAGAAATAGATTACTGGAAAAGATTTAGAGAAAATGATAATATTGATTTAACTTCTACAGAATGCAAAATAGCATATTCAACATGTGTAACAGCAATGAATATGGAAGCAGACGCAATTGTTTGTTATACAAATTCTGGAGATACAGCAAGAAGATTAGCTGGATTAGGTGCAGGTTGCCCTATACTAGCAGTAACAGATAATAGAAGAACATTTAACCAATTAGCAATAGCATGGAATGTAACACCAATACTTGTTGAAAAACAAGATTCTATTGATAAAACAATAGAAAAAGGAATTGAAAAACTAAAACAAAAAGAAATTCTTGAAAAAGGTGATACAGTAGTTATTGCAGGTGGAGCTAAATGGTTATCTGCAGTAGAAGATAGCAAAATTATAGGAGCAATTGCAAAAATTTAGTTTTAGGAACAAATCGGAAAGCTAATGAATTTGTAGTATGTTATTTTAAACTATAAATTCTAATTAGCAACAACATTAAATTAGTAAAGCTTTCCGTAAATTTGTTCTAGCGCGAAATTTTCGTCAGAGAATTTCTGCGCAACGCTTAGGGCGAAGACCTTTTTATACAATAGGAAAGGATAACTTTCCTATTGTATAATAAAAAAAGCTTATCATAAATACTTATATGATAAGCTTTTTTGCGCAGTTTTTTTTATGCGAAAAAAATTGAGCAAAACAAATTTGCTAATTTTTTTAAATTATTAAAAATCCTAAAATAATGCAAAACAAACTTATAATAACGTCTATTGGAGAAGAAAATGATGGAATTAAGACAAAAATAGAACCAAGAGTAAAACCTATTATAGTGTAAAAAGTTGGCATATAGTGGTTGTCAAGAAAATATTTTATAAGTTTCATAAATATAAATCCTCCAATTATTAGACCAATTCCTATAGGAATCAAAACAGGCCAAAGAAGACTAGATATGCTAGATAAATAAGTTGAATAAACTCCTAAAAGAGTTAAAATAATTGTACTACTTATACCTGGAACCACTATACCAATAGACATTAAAAATCCACAAAAGACTAAATATAAGAAATTTATATTAGCAGAAGTAGATATTGGAAGAAATGATTCTAGAAATATACTTCCTAAACCAATTAATAAAGCAAATAAAAAGAAAAAGATGTAAGATATCTTATTTTTTCCTTTTAAAGATATTTTTTTATATAGACTTAATGTACTTGATAGAATTAGTCCAATAAATATTGATTTTGTTTGTATTGGAAATTTATATAAAATGTAATTTAATATATTACCAAATAAAAAAAATCCAACAATACAACCAATAAATATAGGTGTAAGAA
Source organism: uncultured Clostridium sp. (assembly GCA_946409935.1). Taxonomy (GTDB): domain Bacteria; phylum Bacillota; class Clostridia; order TANB77; family CAG-508; genus CAG-269. The sequence goes on from CAMJYG010000001.1 coordinate 28,960, forward strand.
ATTTTAAATTCTTTTTAAAATCATCAAAAAAATTTAAAATGCTATGTAAAAGTTTATCATATATTCCAAAAATAACGCATAAAACCCCACTACTAATTCCAGGAAGTATAGCACCAGAGCCAATTGCAATACCTTTTATAAAATTTGAAAAAAAACTCATATTTGTACGGTCATTCCTTTCGAAAATGTTTTAAAAATAAAGGTACTAATAAATTGTAACAAATTAACACATTTTAATTATATTTTTTTTGAACTAAAATTATGATTTAAATATCAATAGAAAAGCTAATTGTCTTACAATTCACGGTCAATTATATATTAACTTGAAGCAATGCAAAATTAGCAGTGAATTGAAACGTAATTGTAATATTAAAAGTATTTTTTATAAATGTATTTACAAAAAAAATGTATTAGTATAATATAAAAGTGAACCAAAAGATAAATTTAAAAGTCTAATAATGGAGAGAGAAAAATGAAAGAAGAAGATAAAGAATTATTTATAAAAAATGTAAATGAAAATAGAATAAAAATGTATAAGACAGCAATTGCAATTTTAAAAAATGAAGATGATGCAAATGATGCAATACAAGAAGCATTAATGAGTGCATATAAAAGTTATTATGGCTTACGTGAAAAAGCTTATTTTTCAACATGGATTATTCGAATATTAATTAATAAATGTTACGATATAATAAATAAAAATAAAAAAATAGCATTTATTGATGATTCAATTACTCAAAATACAACAGGAGAAAATGATAATTATGATGTAGAAAATAGCTTAGAGTGGGTGTTAAATAAGATAGACAAAGATTTAAAGGATATAGTAGTTTTTTACTATTATGATGAATTATCTGTTAGTGAAATAGCAAACATACTTGAGATACCGCAAGGAACAGTAAAATCGAGATTATCTAGAGCAAGAGAACAAATCGGGAAAATAATAAAAAGGGAAGAAGGTGAATTTGATGGATAATGAAGATTTAAAAATAAGAGATTTTTTAACAAAAGATAACAAAATTTCAGATAAAGTAAATAAAACATTTGATAATTTTATTAAAAAGGTGCAGAATGATGAAGTATATCAAATTGAGCAACCTAATATTGAATATCAGACATATAATAAGCCAAGTTATATATATAAATTTAGAAAGATTATTACAATTGCTGCAAGTTTAGTAATAGTGGCTATAGCATCAGATGCTTATGCAAAAACACAAGGATTTGATAATATATTTTTCTTAGTTAAAAATTTAGTAATGCCAGAGGAAAAGCAGAGTGAAGATATATTTTCAGACAGAGATATAGTAATTTCATATGAACCGATAAAAGTAACAGATGAAATAGAACTTCAAATAAATGAGTTACAAATAAAAGATAACAAAGCTAAATTATATTTACTAGTAAAAGAACTAAAAGAAAATACAGATTCACCACTCACTTATAAGATATATGATGATGAAAATACAGAAATGTATAATGATATAAGTAGCAAAAAGGAAAATAAAAAAATATATACAGAAGTATTGAATTTAAAAAAATATAAAGATACCACGAATGAAATTAAAATGGAAATTTATAATAAAAACAAAGTATTACTAAAAACAATTAAAATTGATTTAACCAAAAAAACAATAGAAGCAAGAACAGAAAATCAGGTTGTTAATAAAATTTCTCAAATAGAATTAAACAAATTTTTAAAACAAGAAGTAATTAAAATGTATACACAAAAAGAATTAGAAGATAGAGAAATCATAATACTTGATACTTATGACATTTTCTATAGTAATGGAAAATATGTTGCAAAATTTTTATATATGATGCCAACCGAGGAAGAAATAGAAAAAGGCAATGTAGAAAAGTCAACAATATATACAAATACCATTGAATTCACATCAAATGATAAAGGTTTTACCAAAATAAATATAGGAAAACCAGAAATTTTTTAAATAAAAAATGAAACAGATGAAAAATTTTTAGTTTGTTATTTGCAAAACGTATAAAAAACTCAGTAAAAATATTATTATTTTTATTGAGTTTTTTAAGTTATAGGAAATGGCATTTCCTATAACTTAAAAAATAATACAAATGCACAGAAAAATTGCTTTGCAATTTTTCTCGCAACAAATCTTTACGCTTCAAGAGAACTTAAATAAAATAGAAAATGTTAAAGGTAGAGAAAAGTTCTCTCGAAACGAGATTTGTTTGGTCATGCACTTTTATTTTTTTTAAACATATAATTGAAATAGAACAAATCGGAAAGCTAATAAATTTGTAGTATGTTATTTTAAACTATAGATTATACTTAGTAACAAATTATAAATAGTAAAGCTTTCCGTAAATTTGTTCTAGCGCGAAATTTTCGTTAGAAAATTTCTGTGCAAACTTAGGCGTAGCCTTTTATACAATAGAAAAGTCAGTATGACTTTCCTATTGTATAAAAAAATGGAGGTGCATTTATGTTAGCATCACTTTGTATGACAGGATTATTAGGCTTTGTAGAATTTTTAAAAACATCAGTATTTGTTGTGCGGATATATCCAAGGAGGAAATTTATTTCCAGAGCCACTTACAGCAGAAGAAGAAAGAATTTATTTACAACAGATGGCAAAGGGTGATGAAGAATCAAGAAACATTTTAATTGAAAGAAATTTAAGATTAGTTGCTCATGTAGCAAAAAAATATTCAACAGCAAAAGTTGAACAGGATGATTTGATATCTATAGGTACTATAGGATTAATTAAGGGAATAAATAGTTTTAATGTAGAAAAGGGATCAAGACTTTCAACTTATGTCTCAAGATGTATAGACAATGAAATTTTAATGCATCTAAGAGCAACTAAAAAATTAGGAGCAGAAGTGTACTTAAATGAACCTATACGGAAAAGATAAAGATGACAATGTTGTAACTCTTCAAGAAGTATTGGAAAATAACGAAAGAAATATCGAAGATGAAGTTGATATAAAAATGAAAATAAAAATCTTATATGAGAAAATGAAAGAGTTGTTAAAAGATAGAGAAAAAACTATATTAGAATTAAGGTTTGGATTACGGTGGTTATAAGCCAAAAACTCAAAATGAAATTGCAAGTATGATGGGCATTTCACGTTCTTATGTATCTAGAATCGAAACTAAAGCTATAAATAAATTGGCTAAAGAAATAAAAGAATAAGATATTATATAAAAAAGATATATTACAGAAGTTTTACATTTTTGTAATATATTTTTTTAATACAATAGGAAAGTAATACTTTCCTATTGTATTAAAAGAGCTTCGCTCTATGCGTTGCACAGAATTTTTTCTTGCGAAAAAATTCGCACGGAACAAATTTACGGAAAGCTTTACTATTTATAATATGTTGCTAATTAGAATTTATAGTATAAAATAACATACTACAAATTTATTAGCTTTCCGATTTGTTCTTTATAGGAGATGAGAATGGATTTATAAAAGTAAAAATATTAAAATAAAAAAATTTGAAAAAAAATGAACCATATGAAATTTAAGTTAGTCTAATATATGTAAAAAATAAAAGAGGTATATACCTCAAGGAAGGATTATTTATGGAAGAAGAAGGAAAAAAAATTGAGACAAGCGTAAAAAAGAAAAGGAAGAAGGCAAAAATTACAGTAATAACACTAAGTACTGTTTTAGTGATGTTTTTGGGATTGCAAGTATATGCATCCACAAATGGGTATGGAAATGCATTTTTTATGATAAGGAATTTAATAACAACAGGGAATCCAGCAGGAAATGATGAAATATTTTCTGATAGAGATATAACATTATCTTATAAATCAATCGAATTAGCTGATGGATTAAAAATTCAAGCAAATAGGTTAGAAATAAGAGATGGAAAAACTAAATTATATTTAGCTGTTAAATCTCAAAAAACGGAACAATTACCACTAAATTACGAAATCTTTATAAAAAGTAATGAAGGTATGCAAATAACAACTAAAACTAATATAACAGGAGTAAAACCAGATAATTCTGAAAATGTGTCTTATGAAGATATTGTAACAATAAATAATGAAATTAATGAAGATCAAATTATAGTTTTAAAAATAAGTGATTCAAATGGTAAAGAATTAAGAACTTTAGAAATAAATCTACAAACCAGGGAAATAACTGTAAAAGGTGAAAAAGAATTTGAAAAAATATCTCAAATAGAATTAAAGAAATATTTAGATTTATTTTCAGAATTAAACAATGGTACTGAGAAAAGTGATGTGCTAGTATATATTGCTCAAAAAATTGAAAATAATTATGATAGCTTTATGGAAAAAGAAGATTATGATGAGGCTAAAAAATATTTCACAGATAGAGCATTTAAAAATGCAATAATAAAAGAGTTTTATGGAGAGAATGCTGAATTTGAATATAAAAAACAGGCAAATCCAAATATTCCAGAAGTTGAAGTATTAAAAGGAATTACTGGATGGGAATTTGATAAAGCAAATGATGCTTATAAACCTTTAACAGCGGGAGAAGAATATAAACATGGAAAATGTTTAAAAATTGAAGATATAAGTTATGAAAATGACATATATACCGTAAAATATGTATATTTATTAGCAACAGGACATAATGAAGAAGATGATAACTTAGAAGAATTACCACAATATGAAACAACAATAAAACTAAAAAGAGATGACGACCAATTGTATTCAAAATATCAAATTGTAAGTATTGAAAGTGGAAAAGAAATAACACAAAAGGTTAATACAGAAGTTGAAGATGAAAATACAGAAAATGATGTATGGAGTGATTTTTCTGAGGTATCTATTGATGAGTCTAAGCTTGAGTACATGGATAATTTTACAAATCCATTAAATGGTATGATTGCAATTTCAAAAATGGGGGAAAATGAATTTAAAACTGTTCAAAAGAATGGATATTACACATATACTGATATGTTCAATAATAGCTATAATATTAAAAAAATAGGAGTAATAGATTCAGAATTTATAATGACTAATATGTATAAAAATGCCGCATTATTCCGTTGCACAATTCATTATACAGATAATAATAATCAAGAAAAAAGCTTTGATGTTGCATTAATTTTAGAAAGAGACTTTTCAAACGCAACAATAATGGGAAATTATGATAGTTACACAGGAAGTACATTATTTAGAAGATTTGCTGGATTAGGAACAGATGAAGAAGTTAATACAAATAATAATCAAACAAACACAAATAATAGTACAAATACTACAGATAATAGAACATATTCAAGAGAAGAATTAATGGATACAAACAATTGGGTTGAATATTGGCCAGATATAGGAATGAAATTAAAATTACCAAAGAATTTTGAACAAGGACAAGTAAATGAAGAGCGTGGAATAATATCAGTTAATATGTCTGGATGGATTGTTCTTCCAATACTTCATTATGAAAGAGAGCAAGATCCAAAATATGAAGGTGTTCCAGTTAGAATAGAATTATATACTGAAATTCATGATAATAATATTAATATATGGGATGTGCTTGAAGATAGTCAAGATAGAGTTGTAAAAAGTACAGATAACAGAAATTGGTCAGATTGGTATCCATTAAAAGATGATAGCGTTCCAACTATTACACCAAATGGATATATAAGAAGAAGTTATGGAAGAGTTAGAGGTAGCATGATAGAAAAGGTTATATTTGATATGCAAACAGAACATGGAATGGACACAACACATTATAATTTTATAAGTAATGTATTAGAAACAGTAAGTTCAACAAGTAGATAATATTACTGTATATTTTTAGAAGGGAAGGACGGCTCTGACCACCCCTTCTTTTGCGGTTTTATTAATTGATTGTTACTAGTCAGCCATGTATAATTAGAAGTCCGCGCGAGTGATTAGTTATAAAAATTTTGTAATGGCTCGGGGGGACCGTTCAATGATTTACAAAAATTCGAAGAATTTTTGGCTAAATCATTAGAATGTGGAGAATGGAAAAAATTTTTATAACTAATCACGGTTAAGCAGGACAAGTAAACTTTAATGGCTGACTAGTAATAATCGATGAAAATTCCCTTGTTTCAATAAATTGAAATATTGAAATATTATTAGTATTATGATAAAATATTGCAAAATAAAAATATGAGAGTAGTTTGGAAAACGATTGAAAAAATAAATTTTTATCCAAACCTATGTGTGCCTTTAAGCAACGGGAGAAAGGATGATTCTTTTAAATGCAAATAATAGGAGAAATACAAAGCATAATCTACAGAAATGAGATAAATAGTTATACTATAGCAGAATTTGAAACAGAAGATGAATCAACAACAATAGTAGGATATTTGCCATTTATAAATGAAGGTGACACAATAAAAGCTTTTGGGAATTTTGTAGAACATAAAGAGTATGGTAGACAGTTTAAAGTAGATACTTTTGAAAAAATGATGCCACAAACATTAAGTGCAATACAAAAATATCTTGAAAATGGAAATATAAAAGGAATAGGGGAAGCACTAGCAAAAAGAATAGTAAAAAAATTCGGAGAAGAAACAATACATGTATTTAAACACGATCCAGATAGATTAGCAGAAATAAGAGGTATTTCAATAACTAAAGCCAGAGAAATATCAGAAGAATTTATACAAAATTGGGAAGTTTGGCAAATAGTTGGTTTCTTAGACAAATTCGGAATTGGAGCAGAATATGCAAAAAAAGTATTTGATTTATTTGGTGTAAATGCTATAGAACAAATTGAAGCCAATCCTTATGTCCTAATAGATATAACAAGAGGCGTAGATTTTAGACAAATTGATAAAATGGCACTTGATTTAGGGATGAATTACGATAATGATAAAAGGGTATGTAGCGGTATAAAATATGGATTAATACGAATTACATATAATGGACATGCGTGTGTTTTAAAAGATAATCTAATAGAATTTGTAATTAGTCTATTAGATGTAAATAATGAAAATGTTGAAAATGGAATTATTAATTTAAATTTAAAAGGTGATATTGTATTAGAGAAAAGAGAAAAAGAAGAATATATATATTTGGCAAATTTTTATAAAGTAGAAGAAGAGATTTCTTTAAGAATAAATAGATTAAAAAATTCAAAAAATATAAAATATATAAAAAACATAGAAAAAGAATTAAAAAATGTAGAAATTCATTCTGAAATAAATTTATCAGATAAGCAAAAAGAAGCGGTAAAGTTAGTTAATGATAATAATGTTACAATTATTACAGGAGGTCCTGGAACACGGAAAAACGACCATAATAAAAACAATAATAGATATATATGAAAGTAAAGGTAAAAAAGTAGTTTTAGCAGCACCAACAGGAAGAGCTGCCAAAAGAATGACTGAAACAACAAAAAAGGAAGCTTCAACTTTGCATAGATTATTGGAAATAGGAAAATTTGATGAAGATGCTTTGTATAAAGAGTCTTCAGATTATGAAGGAGCACCTATTGATGCTGATGTAATAATAGTTGACGAAATGTCTATGGTTGATATGTTTTTAATGAATTATTTATTAAAATGTGTGTATTTAGGAACAAAATTGGTTTTAGTAGGAGATGAAGACCAATTAGCTTCTGTAGGACCTGGTAGTGTACTAAAAGACCTTATACATTCAGAAACAATAACTACTATACATTTAGACAAAATTTTTAGACAAGCCGCTAAAAGCAAAATAATTTTAAATGCACATAGAGTAAATAATGGGGAAAATTTTATATCGAAAGATGACATTGAAGAAGATACTAAAGAAGATTTCTTTTTTATTAAAGAGAATTCACAAGAAAAAATGTTAGAACAAGCTATTTCTTTATGTACAGGAAGGCTAAAAAAATATGGAAATTATGATTTTTTTCAGAATATTCAAGTATTGTCACCAACAAAAAAGGGTGTATTAGGAACTAGAGAATTAAATAAATTACTTCAAAATGAGTTAAATCCTAATTCTAATAAATTTTTACCAGAAAAACAAAGTATGGGAGTTATTTTTAGAATAGGTGACAGAGTAATGCAAATAAAAAATAATTATGATATATATTGGGAAAGACGAGCTCAAAATAAAAAAGAAGTAGGAAGTGGAGTATTTAATGGGGAGATAGGTACTATTACAAAAATTGAGGAAAAAGAAAAGCAATTAGAAGTTCAATTTGATGATGAAAAAAGTGCTTGGTATGAGTTTTCTGAATTAGATCAATTGGAACATAGTTATTGTATAACAATTCATAAAGCTCAGCGGAAGTGAATTTGATGTTGTAATTATGGTTATTCCACAATCATCTCCAATGTTATTAACTAGAAATTTACTTTATACCGGAATAACAAGGGCAAAGCAATTGCTAATTGTAATTGGTAGTGAAAAAGTTATTGAGTTTATGATTAATAATGTAGATAGTAAGAAGAGAAATACTGGGCTAGAATATAAATTAAAAAAAATATAAAATTTTGTTACAAATCACAACCGAATTTGATTTGCTTCAAGTTAATATGAGTAATTATGAAGTGTGAATTATAAAGGAATGATGGTAAAATAAAAATAAATTTTGAAAAAGTTTTAAACCTAATTTATCCACCAATTTGTGGAATTTGTGGAAAGTTAGATTCTAATTTTTTATGTAAAAGGTGTAAAAAAATGCTAGAAGCACAAGCGAAATTTGAAATTGTTGATAGCAAATTCAAAGAAAATTTTTTTGATACTCATTTATTTGTTTTTGAGTATCAAGGTATAATTAGAAAATTAATTTTAGATTATAAATTTAATGAAAAAACGTATTTATATAAAAGCTTTGTAAATTTTTTATTAAAAAATAAAAAATTCTTTGATATTTTAAAATCTTATGATACAATTATTCCAGTTCCAATAAGTAGAAAAAGAAAAAAAGAAAGAGGATATAATCAATGTTTTTTAATTTCAAAAGAAATAGGCAAAATATTAGAAATAGAAAATAATGATTATTCTTTATATAAATGTAAAGATATTGTAGCTCAAAGTACTTTAAAAAAAGAAGAAAGAGAGCAAAATATTAAAGGTGCTTATGGAATAAGAAAAGCAGATAAATTAAAAGATAAAAAAATTTTATTAATTGATGATATATATACAACAGGAAGTACGTTAAATGAATGTGCAAGAGTTTTAAAAAAAGCAAAGCCAAAAGAAATAGCGTGCTTAACAATTGCGAAAGATTAATTTTAACATTATGCAAAAGTTGCGAATTGTAACATTTAATTATAAATAATTTAGCAAGAGAAAAAGCTGAAATGTGCCACACAGAGCAAATCTAGAAAGGATTGATTTTTAAATGGAAGATTTAGTAGAAAGTATATTAGATTATGTAAGGTCAGACTATACAGATTATGCAATAATGATAAATGGTGAATGGGGTTCAGGAAAAACTTATTTTTGGAATAATAAAATAAAAAAGAAAATTGAATCAATGCAATTAAATGGAAAAAAATATACAACAATTTATATGTCATTATATGGTATATCAAATCTTGAAGATATAAGTAAGAAGATATTTATTGAAACTACTCAATTAATGGATAAAAGTTTAAAAAAATATATGAGTGAAAATTCTCAAAAAACAATTCCTGAATATGCAAAAACAGGAATTGATATGGCAAATTTCTTTGGAGTTACTCAAAATGGAAAAAGAGTAGATTATGAGGATTTCTTTTCAACAGATGATAAAGTGCTTTGTTTTGACGACTTAGAAAGAGCCAATGTAGATGTTATAGATATACTTGGTTATATAAATAACTTTGTTGAACATGACCATATAAAAACAATTATTATTTGTAATGAAAAGGAATTAGCTACAAAGTTAAAAAGTTCTAATTTAGAAATGAAAACTTTTATTGCCACATATCTTTTAGATAAACAAGATGAATTAAATAAAAAAGATAAACCAATGGTAGAAAAAATTCAAGATAAAATTGAGCATGTTTTTGATAAAGCAAATGATTATGAAAGAATAAAAGAAAAATTAATAGGCGAAACTTTTGAATATGCTCCAAAGTTCGATTATATAATAAATGGCATACTTATGAGATATGAAAAAAATACTGAGCTTATTAGATTTTTAAGAGAAAATACAAATCTTATAATTTCAACATTCAATAGAAGTGGAACTAGAAATTTAAGAATTTTAAAACATGCACTAAATGATTTCAAAAAAATATATGAAATGGTTAGCAATTCTTATCCTAATACTAGTCATAGAGTAATGCAAACAATGCTTATATTTACAATTGCTATTTCTTTTGAAATAAAAGCTGGAAAAATTACAAAGGACAAATTTATAAATATAAATGATAATGAAGAATATAAAGCAATATTAGTATCATCAAGAATTTTGTTAGATAATAGACAGTTCTATATAAAAGAATTTGATAGTAACTATTATTATAACTTTAAATGCGAATATAGATTTTTTAAATTTATAGAATATTATGTAAGAACTCGTATATTTGATATGAAGCTATTTAAAAAAGATATGGAAACAATTAGAAATACTGTTGATACGGAAAATTTACCTGCATATAGAAGGCTACTTACAGAAGAATATTGGAAAATTCCAGATGATAAATTCGATGAATTAATACAAGATATTTTAGATGATGTAAAAGAGGGAAATATAGAATTAATAGATATAGTTAAATTATTTGCATATTTTAGTTATTTTTCAAGAAGAGAATTAATAAATTATGATTTGAAAATATTAAGAGTGCTATTTATGAATGGTATGAATATTGCTTCTCTAAAATCAAAATATTGTCCAAACCCAAAAGAAGAGTTAGGAAAAATTGCAATAGAAGAAGTAGAAGAGGATATGGAAGATATATTAAAACATTTTGATATGTTAAATGAACAATTATTAGACAAAATGTATAAAGAAAAAGCAGAAGAAATAATGAAATGCATACCAATGAAAATGGAAATCTTTTATGAAAAATTTGACAAAGAATGTATGGAAATACCAATTTTTAAATATTATGATCCATTCCAATTATTCCAAAGACTATCTTGTGCAAGCAATGAAGATATAGTCATAATTAAAGAAAAGCTTCTAAACAGAGCTAATAAATTTACAAAAGAAATTGAGCCAGAAATGAAAAATATTAGGCAGTTAAAGCAAATAATTGATGATTATATAAAAGGTAAGCCAATAACAATAAAAATAGTTATGTTAAAAGAGTTTTCTAAAGATTTAGGATATATATTAGATAAATATAAAATTAGTTTTTTACCTAAGAAAGAAGAAAATTTGAATGATACTTATTAGATTTAGGTTTTATGAGCCATGAATTGTAAAATTTAAATCTTTTCCAACCAGATTTATGAATTAGAAAGGAATAATAGTAAAAATGGATAATTATTATAATAAAGAAAAATATTTAAAATTATTAAGCAAAGAATATAAAAATATAAATGAAGTTGCAGAAGAAATAATAAATTTACAAGCTATTATTAATTTACCAAAGCGGAACAGAAATGTTTTTAAGCGATATACATGGCGAATATCAACCTTTTGTACATATTTTAAATAATGGTGGAGGAATAATAAAAAGCAAGATAGATGATATTTTTGGAAATACAATTACAAAAAAGGAAAGAGATACACTTGCAACTTTAATATATTATCCAGAAGAAAAATTAAAGTTGATGAAACAGGAAGAAAAAGAAAATCTAGATGAATGGTATAATATTACATTATACCGTTTAATAGAGGTGGCTAAAAAAGTAAGTTCAAAATATACAAGATCTAAAGTTAGAAAAGCAATAACAAATGGATTTGAATATGTAATAGATGAGCTTTTAAATTCACAAGCAAGAAATGAAAAAGATAAAGAAAGATATTATAAAGCTATAATTCATACTATAATAAGATTAGAACAATCAGAAAGTTTTATTATAGCAATTTCTAATTTAATAAAAAGAATGGCCATAGATCATTTACATATTATTGGAGATATTTTTGACAGAGGAAAGCATCCAGACTTAGTTATAGAAAAATTAAAAAAATTTCATAGCCTTGATATGCAATGGGGAAATCACGATATTTCATGGATGGGAGCAACATGGGGAAATAAGGCTAATATTGCAACTGTAGTTAGAATATGTGCAAGATATAATAATATAGAAATCTTAGAAGAAGGTTATGGAATAAATATTAGACCACTTTCTACATTTGCGATGGAAACATATAAAGATGATAATTGTAATAATTTTATGCCAAAAGTATATGATGAAAGCAAATATGATAGTAGTGATAAAACAAATATTTCAAAAATACATAAAGCAATAACAATTATTCAATTTAAATTAGAAGGACAATTAATAAGAAAACATCCTGAATATAATTTACAAGATAGACTTTTATTAGATAAAATTAATTTAGAAAAAGGATATGTTGAAATAAATGGAAAAAAATATGAATTAAATGACACTAATTTCCCTACTCTAAATCCTGAAAATATTTATGAATTAACAAAAGAAGAAAATGAGGTTATGGAAAGACTTTGTGAATCGTTCAAACATAGTCAAAGATTAAATGAGCATATAGATTTTATTTATCAAATAGGAGAATTATATACTATATTTAATTCGAATTTGCTATATCATGCTTGTATACCTATGGAAGAAAACGGAAATTTTAAAGAAGTCAATTTCTTAGGTGAAAAAGTAAAAGGTAAAAAATATTTAGATAAGATAAATGAAACAATTAAAGAGATTTATGCACATAAAGAAGATACTAATAATGAATTAGTAGATATAATGTGGTATTTATGGATTTCACCAGATTCTCCATTTTTTGGAAAAGATAAAATGGCAACATTTGAAAGTTATTTTGTAAAAGATAAACAAATGCATAAAGAAGAAAAAAATCAATATTATTATCTTACAAGCCAAGAGGAAATTTGTAATAAAATTTTAAAAGAATTTGGCTTAGATGAAAAAGAATCACACATTGTAAATGGACATATACCTGTAAAAGCCAAAGATGGGGAAAGCCCAATTAGAGCAAATGGAAAATTACTTGTTATAGATGGAGGATTTGCAAAAAGCTATCAGGAAAAAACAGGAAATGCAGGCTATATTTTAACATATAATTCAAATGGACTTCTATTAAGTCAAAATAAACCATTTGAATCTGTAGAAAAAGCAATAAATGAAGAAAAAGATATTATATCAGAATTAATAGTAAAGAAAACAGGAAGTACTAGAAAGACAGTTGGAGATACAGATATTGGTGTTAGATTGAAAAAAGAAATAAAAGATTTAGAAGAATTATTGGAATTCTATAAATCTGGAAAATTAAAACAAACTAATTGAAAAAACAAGAAAAAATTTTTTCTTGTTTTTTCTTACAGTTCAGCAATCTAAAGTTGATTTGTCCTGCTTAAAGTGATTAATATATAAAATATTTTTTCGAATAATCTCGGCTACCTTCCATTTAACACTAAAAAATTCTAACTAATTTTGAAAGCACCCTCAAAGACAAGCTTTGAGATTCCCTTTAAAAATTAGAAAGAATTTTTAAGTTATTCCAGTCGCATTCGATTAATTCTCAAAATATTTTATATATTAATCACTTGCGCGGACTTCTGAATATAGTGCTACTGAACTGTAACTTTTTTTTTACTCATTATCTAATAAAAGATTTAGTATTTGTGGATATATTTTAGTTGCATTTTGATTCCAATTGTCTACAATTCTTTTGGCTCTATCTCTAGAACCTACGGATGTTTTTACTTCAAAAATAGTTTCATTATTTTCAACAATTTTACATTTTATAGTATAATCATTTTCACTTTTGGGAGTAAATTCTGCTATTATTGAGGATTCTTCTTCAATAGCTGATAACTCTTTTTTGAAAATATTATCTGCTTTTAGTTTAAGTATTCCTGGCAATACATCTTTTGTAAGAGTATATGCATTTTTACCTTCAGAAGTAATTCGAATAACTGGTTCTTCTTCTTTTGTATATGTACCTACTAATTTAGAATCTATTAAATCTGTTAATAATTGCTTAAAGTAGAAATAATTAATATTATTAATAGTCGTGATAATTTTGAATAAATCATCTTCTTTAAAGTCATTATCAATAAGATTTAATATGTATAAGATTAAAACCTTATTTTCTGCCAAAGTAGTAGAATTTTCTGCATTTGAACTCATAAATAGTACTCCTTACTTTGAATTTTTCTAAAGTATACCATGTTTTGTGGAAAAAGTAAAGTAACAAATTTGTAAAATACTTAAAAAACGCTTGACAGAACATAAAAAGCATTATATAATATTTAAGCATGAATTAAGCGATGAAGTCAAATGTGGCTACATTCTTACGGAAATAGGGATGGAGGGAACTTTGATGGAGTATGTCATGGCAAAGACCAGGCGGTAAGTTTATATAAAAACAGCACTTATCCCAGAATTATCATGCGTATTTTGGGTTTTTATAAAGGTAGCATTCAAAACACCAGAGTGCGTTTTAACTTGCCACGGTAATTTTGATAACAATTTACAGTTATCACAAGCAAATAAATTAATAGAAGGAGGGAAAATTACAATGGCAAACACAGTAGCAACAAGTGAAAAAATCAGAATAAGACTTAAAGCATATGACCATGTAGTTTTAGATCAGTCTGCTGAAAAGATAGTAGATACTGCTAAGAAAACAGGAGCAAAGGTTTCAGGTCCTATTCCATTACCAACACAAAAAGAAATCGTAACAATTTTACGTTCTCCACACAAATACAAAGATTCAAGAGAACAATTTGAAATGAGAACACATAAAAGAGTTATTGATATTCTTTACCCAACACAAAAAACAGTTGATAGCCTAATGAAATTAGAATTACCAGCTGGTGTTGATATAGAAATCAAACTATAAATAGAAAAAACAAATTAAAAGAAAAAAACTAAAACAAAATTAAAAATCAAATTACCAATGCTGATTCTTTTATTAGTTATTAGCAATTAGAAACGAGTATTACAAGGCAAACGAATGAAAAAAGCGGAAGCGTACTTGTGTACGTTGAGCATTCTTGAATGAAGTTTAACGCAGTAAGACGAAGTTTATAATTGGTAAGGATCAGCCAATAGGAAGGAGAAAAAACAATGAAAAAAGGAATTATCGGAAGAAAAATCGGTATGACACAAATCTTTGATGAGAAAGGAAACGTTATCCCAGTAACTGTTATTGAAGCTGGACCATGTGTTGTAGCACAAGTAAAAACAGTAGAAACAGATGGATATAACGCTGTTCAATTAGGATTTGGAGAAATAAAAGATAAACATATTAATAAACCAGAAGCAGGACATTTTGCAAAAGCAAAACTTGCAAACAAAAAACATTTAAGAGAATTTAAATTAGAAAACATTGAAAACTACAAAGTTGGAGATGAAGTAAAAGCTGATGTATTTGAAGTTGGAGAAAAAATAGATGTTCAAGGTACATCAAAAGGAAAAGGATTCCAAGGTGTTATTAAAAGACATGGACAACACAGAGGACCAATGGGACATGGGTCTATGTATCACAGAAGACCAGGTTCAATGGGACCAACATCAACACCAGGTAGAGTATTTAAAGGTAAAAAATTACCAGGACAAATGGGAAAAGCAACAATTACAATACAAAACCTAGATGTTGTTAGAGTAGATATGGATAAAAATGTATTATTAGTAAAAGGAAGCGTTCCTGGATCAAAAGGAGCTATTCTAAAAGTAAAATCAGCTGTAAAGGCTAGCAAATAGAAGGAAGGAGGAAATACAAAATGCCAAAAATAGATGTTTATGATATAAAAGGTAAAAAAGTTAGTGATTTAGAATTAGCAGATAGTGTATTTGGTATAGAACCAAATGAAAATATTGTTCATGCAGTACTTGTAAATTATCTAGCTAATCAAAGACAAGGTACACAAAGTACTAAAACAAGAGCAGAAGTTTCTGGTGGTGGTAAAAAACCTTGGAGACAAAAAGGAACAGGTAGAGCTAGACAAGGAAGTATCAGAGCTCCACAATGGATTAAAGGTGGTATAGCTTTAGGTCCAAAACCTCGTTCATATAAATACACAGTTAACAAAAAAGAAAGAAGATTGGCAATTAGATCAATTTTAAGTTCTAAAGTATTAGAAAAAGAATTAACAGTTGTTGATAAATTAGAATTAACAGAAATAAAGACAAAAACAATGGTAAAAGCTTTAGCAGATTTAAAAGTTGAAGGAAAAACATTAATAATAGTTCCTGAAAGCAATAAAAATGTTTTAATGTCATCAAGAAATATTGAAGGAGTTAAAACAATTACTGCAAACAATATCAATGTATTTGATTTATTAAAATATACAAATCTAATTTTACCAGTAGATACTGTTAAAAAATTAGAGGAGGTGTACGCATAATGTTACCAGAAGAAATAATTATAGCACCTGTTGTTACAGAAAAAAGTAACAACGAATTACAAGAAGGAAAATACACTTTCAAGGTAAATAAAAAAGCAACAAAAATTGAAATAGCAAAAGCTGTTGAAAAACTTTTTGAAGTAAAAGTATTAAAAGTAAATACAATGACAGTAAGAGGAAAAAGTAAAAGAGTAGGATACCACACAGGAAAAACTTCAGATTGGAAAAAAGCTATTGTTACAATAGATACAAATCCAGGAGAAGCTACATATTTAGCAAAAGGTGGTAAAACTACAAAGATTTCTAAGAAATATAAGGATTCTATTGAAGAATTCATGGGCGCTTAGTTAAAACAAATGAAAATCGGCATCTTGCTTCGTTAAACTTCAATTTTAATTTAATCAACGTACAACAGTACGTCTCATAAATTAAAATTTCGTTTGCCTTGCAATATACCAATTTTGCTTTGTTTTAAAATATAGAGAGAAGAACATAAAGAATAATTATCGGGAAAGAACCCGGAAAATAAAAAATATCTGTTATGCGGAGCAGGAAAAATATCCGTAAATATAATATTTGATTAGAAAAACGATCAAAAGCGAGCAGTACTAGGCAAATTTTAAAATATTGATGAAACTATACGTTTGTATGTTGAAGAAATATTTTAAAATTTAACGACGTAATGCGAAGGTTTTCATCGTTTTGAGAGGAGAAAAGTATGAAACATTTTAAAGCCTACACCCCATCAAGAAGAAATATGACTGTATCAGATTATTCAGAAATAACAAAGAAAACTCCTGAAAAATCATTACTTGATACAAAAAGAAAAAATGCAGGTAGAAATTCATATGGTAGAATAACTGTAAGACATCAAGGTGGCGGAAACAGACAAAAATATAGAATTATAGATTTCAAAAGAAGAAAAGATGATATGGAAGCAACTGTAATTGGAATTGAATATGATCCAAACAGAAGTGCTAATATAGCATTAATACAATATGAAGATGGAGAAAAAGCATACATATTAGCTCCACAAGGATTAAAAGATGGAGATAAAGTAATTTCTGGAGAAGCTGTAGATATTAAAGCTGGAAATTGTATGCCAATTAGCAATATACCAGTTGGTACTTTAATTCACAATATTGAATTAAATCCAAAACAAGGTGGAAAATTAGTTAAAGCTGCTGGACAAAGTGCACAGTTAATGGCTAAAGAAGGAAAATATGCACATGTAAGATTACCATCAGGAGAAATGAGATTAGTTTTATCAACATGTAGAGCTACTGTAGGAGTTATAGGAAATAGTGATCATGAAAATGTTAAATTAGGTAAAGCCGGAAGAAAAAGACATATGGGAATCAGACCAACAGTAAGAGGATCTGTTATGAACCCAGTAGATCACCCTCATGGTGGTGGTGAAGGTAGAGCTCCAGTAGGACACGCTGGACCATTAACACCTTGGGGTAAACCAGCTCTTGGATATAAAACAAGAAACAAAAAGAAATTATCTAATAAGTTTATTGTTAAAAGAAGAAAATAAAAAATATATGCTAATTTTAGTATATTGAAAAAATAAAAGATTCATATAAATGAATTTGTATACCTTATAAGAAAAGGAGGAAAATTTAATATGTCAAGAAAAGACAAAAAACCATTTGTAGCACCAGAATTATTAAAGAGAGTGGAAGCTATGAATGAAACAGGAAATAAAGAAGTTTTTAAAACATGGTCAAGATCTTCAACTATTTATCCACAAATGGTTGGTCATACAATAGCTGTTCATGATGGAAGAAAACATGTTCCAATCTATATAGCAGAAGAAATGATTGGTCATAAATTAGGTGAATTTGCTCCTACAAGAACATTTAAAGGTCATTCAGGAGACAAAAAAGCTACAGTAAAATAAGTGATAAATAGATAAAAAAATAGGGGGAATATTCCCCTACCTATTAAAATAAGGAGGGAAATGAAGTGCAAGATCAAGAAACAGTTGTTATAAATGAAGCAAAAGCAACTTTAAAATATGCTAGAATTTCAAGCAGAAAAGTTAAAATTGTAGCAGATTTAATAAGAGGAAAAAATATTGATGAAGCTTTAGCTATTGTTAAATTCACACCAAAAGCATCATCAGAAATAATTGAAAAATTATTAAAATCAGCAATTGCAAATGCTGAAAACAATCATGATATGAAACATGAAAGATTATATGTTGCTGAAATATATGCTAATCAAGGTCCAACATTAAAAAGAATAAGACCAGCAGCAAAAGGTTCAGCTGTAAGAATTAGAAAAAGAACAAGTCATATTACTATAGTTCTAAAGGAAAGAGATTAAAATAAAGAAAAGGAGGCTTAACAAAACCATGGGACAAAAAGTACATCCAACAGGTGTAAGAGTTGGTATAATAAAAGATTGGAATTCTAAATGGTATGCAGATTCTAAAAATTTTGCAGATTATTTAATAGAAGACCAAAAAATTCGTAAATTTTTAAAGAAAAAATTATATCTAGCTGGAATATCAAAAATAGAAATTGAAAGAACAGCAAAGTTAGTAAAAGTAAATTTATATACTGCTAAACCAGGAATTGTAATCGGAAAAGGTGGAGCAGAAGTTGAAAATATAAAAAATGAATTAGTAAAATTAATAGGAAAAGATGCTAATTTAAATATAGTTGAAGTTAAAAACATAGACACAGATGCTCAATTAGTTGCAGAAAATATTGCCGGACAATTAGAAAGAAGAATTTCATTTAGAAAAGCAATGAAACAATGTATGCAAAAATCTATGAAATCAGGAGCTTTAGGAATAAAGACTGCTGTTTCAGGAAGATTAGGTGGAGCTGATATGGCTAGAACTGAATTCTATAAAGAAGGAAATATTCCTTTACAAACTTTAAGAGCTGATATAGATTATGGATTTGCTGAAGCAGATACAACTTATGGAAAAATCGGTGTTAAAGTTTGGATATATAAAGGAGAAGTTCTTCCAACGAAGAAAATGGAAGGAGGAGACCAATAATGCCATTAATGCCAAAAAGATCAAAATTTAGAAAAATGCAAAAAGGTAGAATGAGAGGAAAAGCAACAAGAGGAAATAAAGTTACAGATGGTGAATATGGAATACAAGCTGTAACAGGAGCTTTAGTTACAGGTAACCAAATTGAAGCTGCTCGTATTGCTATGACTCGTTATATAAAAAGAGGTGGAAAAGTTTGGATAAAAATCTTTCCAGACAAGCCAATAACTGCAAAACCAATTGGTACTCGTATGGGTAAAGGTAAAGGTGCTCCAGAATATTGGGTAGCAGTAGTTAAGCCAGGAAGAGTAATGTTTGAAATATCTGGTGTATCAGAAGAAACTGCAAAAGAAGCCTTAAGACTTGCTATGAACAAACTACCTAACAAAACAAAATTTGTAGCAAGAGAAACTGAAAAGGTAGGTGAAAATGATGAAGATAAATAAAATAAGAGAAATGTCTTCACCAGATTTAGAGAAAGAATTAGGTGAACTAAAAACAGAATTATTTAAATTGAAATTTAGTTTAGCTACAAAAGGATTAGATAATCCAATGAAAATAAAAGAAGTAAAAAAAGATATAGCTAAAATAAACACAGTATTAACAGAAAGAAAAATAGCTGAATCAAAAAAATAGGAAGGAGAAATCTAAATGGAAGAAAGAAATCTTCGTAAAGTTATGATTGGTACAGTTACATCTAATAAAATGGACAAAACAGTTGTAGTTGCTGTTCAAACTAGTGTTAGTCATAAAGTATATGGTAAAACAGTAAAAAGAACATATAAATTAAAAGCTCATGATGAGAAAAACGTTTGCCAAATAGGTGATAAAGTTAAAGTAATGGAAACAAGACCACTTTCTAAAGATAAGAGATGGAGAGTTGTTGAAGTTATTGAAAAAGCTGATGTAAAATAAATAAAGGTATAAAAGTATAATTTGAAAGGAGAAACCAAAATGATACAACAACAAACAGTATTAAAGGTAGCAGACAACACAGGTGCTAAAGAAATTATGTGTATCAGATGTTTAGGTGGTTCTTATAGAAAAACATCTAATATAGGAGATATAATAGTTGCTTCAGTTAAATCAGCAACACCAGGTGGGGTTGTTAAAAAAGGTGATGTTGTAAAAGCTGTTATCGTAAGATCAAAAAGAGGATTAAGAAGATCAGATGGTTCATATATAAAATTTGATGAAAATGCAGCTGTTATTATAAAAGAAGATGGAACACCAAAGGGAACTCGTATCTTTGGACCAGTTGCAAGAGAGTTAAGAGAAAAAGATTACATGAAGATTTTATCTCTAGCTCCAGAAGTTCTTTAAGCTGTTTGCGAAAATGTCTAGCAGACATTTGAGCATTACAGATTAAAGATGCATAGACTTAGAATTTGTTAATGAGTGCAGCCATTAGGCTGAACGAATTATACAAATTATTAGTCGTAGCTCTTTAAGCAAATAATAGAATAATTAATTGTAGCTTCTTTAAGCTAATTACACAAGCAATTTAAGAAAATATAAATAGTTAATAAAAGAGGCATTACAAAAAGTAATTAAAAATAAGAAAAGGAGGCAATCTCTGATGAAGATAAAAAAAGGAGACAATGTTCAAGTTTTATCTGGAAATGATAAAGGAAAAACTGGAGAAGTTCTAGAAGTTATTCCAAAAGAAGATGAAATAATTGTTAAAGGCGTTAATGTTAGACAAAAACATGTTAAAGCTAGAAAACAAGGAGACGAGAGTGGAATTATTCCAGTTGAATGTAGCATACCAAGTTCAAAAGTAAACATCGTTTGCTCAAAATGTGGTAAAGCTACAAAAATTGGATATAGTATAGAAAAAGATGAAAAAGTACGTGTTTGTAAAAAATGCGGAGCTAAATTAAAATAAGAGTAAGAAAGGAGGATTAAAAAATAATGGAAAAATTAAGAGAACAATATGAAAAAGAAGTAATCCCAGCATTAATGAAAAAATTTCAATATAAATCAGTTATGCAAGTTCCAAAAATAGATAAAATAGTAATTAATATAGGTTTAGGAGATTTAAAAGAAAATCCTAAAGCATTAGAAAATGCAATGAACGATTTAATGCAAATTACAGGTCAAAAACCAATTGTAACAAAGGCAAAAAAATCAATTGCTGCATTTAAATTAAGAGAAGGTGTTAACATAGGTTGTAAAGTAACATTAAGAAAAGATAAAATGTATGATTTTGCTTACAAACTATTTAATGTAGCACTTCCAAGAGTAAGAGACTTTAGAGGTGTATCAGCAAATTCTTTTGATGGTAGAGGAAATTATTCAATGGGTGTAAAAGAACAATTAATATTCCCTGAAATTGAATACGATAAAGTAGATAAATTAAGAGGAATGGATATTATATTTGTAACAACAGCTGAAACTGATGAAGAAGCTAAAGAGTTGTTAACATTATTAGGAATGCCATTCAAAAATTAATTTTCATAATTTGTAAATTTAGTCAAAGGAAAGGAGTAAAACTATGGCTAAAAAGTCAATGAAAGTAAAACAAGCTAGACCACAAAAATATAAAACTAGAGAATATAACAGATGTAAATTATGTGGAAGACCACATAGCTATATTAGAAAATATGGTATATGCCGTGTGTGCTTTAGAGAATTAGCACATAAGGGTGAAATACCAGGTGTTAAGAAGGCAAGCTGGTAGAATTTTAATGAAAATCAGTAATCTGCACATTTTCAATAATTATCCCAAACTTATAGTACGTCATCAGCTTGTGCTAATTATTAAAAATTCACATCTTACTGCTTTTGATTAAAATTAATATAATCAATTGAAAATGTTAATCATAACAATTTGAAATAATTTTGATTTAAATATAGGAGTATATAATATTTATTTATAAATATTTAAATATCAAAGTAAACATAAATAAAAATTTTAAAAAAGGAGGTTAGTAATTAAATGAACATTACAGATCCAATCGCAGATATGTTAACAAGAATTAGAAACGCAAATAGTTCTAAACATAAAACAGTTGATGTTCCTTCTTCAAATATGAAATTAGGAATAGCTGAAATTTTATTTAGAGAAGGATATATAAAATCTTTTGAAGAAATTAAGGATGATACTCAAGGAATCATAAGAATTACTTTAAAATATGATGAAAAAGGTACTAGAGTAATTGATGGATTAAAGAGAATTAGTAAACCTGGATTAAGAGTTTATGCTTCAAAAGAAGATTTACCAAAAGTATTAAATGGACTAGGTATAGCTATTATTTCTACATCTAAAGGATTGAAAACAGATAAAGAAGCAAGAGAATTAGGAATTGGTGGAGAAGTATTAGCATACGTTTGGTAAAATTTAATAAAATTAATCATTTTGTATTGTATTACAATTATTAGATTTGTCGCATAAAAAGTACGCCCTTATTCTAGTTAATTGTATAAAATGAACAATATAATAAATTTTACTGAATTTAAAAAATTGAAATAATAATAAAGATAAGGAGGAAAACCTAGAATGTCAAGAATAGGAAATAAGGTTATTTCAGTACCAGCTGGAGTTGAAGTAAAAATTGACGGACAAAAAATTACTGTAAAAGGCCCAAAAGGTACATTAGAAAGAGAAGTACATAAAAATATTTCTTTAGAAATGAATGAAAATACAATTAAAGTTATTAGAAAAGACAACGAACCTTCTAATAGAAGTTTACACGGTTTAACTAGATCTCTAATTAACAATATGATAATAGGTGTAACAGAAGAATTTAGTAAAGAATTACAAATTAATGGTGTTGGTTACAGAGTAGCAAAACAAGGAAATAATTTGAATTTAACATTAGGATATTCTCATCCTGTTATTTTTGAAGCACCTGCAGGTATTTCTTTTGATGTTCCTAATCCTAACACAATTATAGTTAAAGGAATTGATAAAGAATTAGTTGGTCAAACAGCAGCAGTTATTAGAACAACAAGACCACCTGAAGTATATAGAGGTAAAGGTATTAAATATGCTGATGAGCTTATTAGACGTAAGGAAGGTAAAACAGGCAAGTAATTTGAAAAATAATTGCGTTTTGGCGTTGTTAAATTGCGTTCGAAAATCCTGCGACGTACAAGTAGTACGCCTCGGATTATTCTCACTTATTTGCCTAGCCAAAAGCACAATTCTTTTCCAAATTGAATATATGGAATTCGTATAAGTTTAAATAAATCATTTTAGAATGAGAAAGGAGTAAAGTCATGGTTAAGAAAACAGATAGAGAAATGGAAAGAAGAAGAAGACATATTCGTGTTAGAAGAAAAATATCTGGAACAGCTGAAAGACCAAGATTATGCGTATATAGAAGTAATACTAACTTATATGTACAAATTATCGATGATGTTGCAGGTAATACATTAGTATCAGCTTCAACATTAGATAAAGAAATAAAAACAAAACATGCAAACAAAGAAGCTGCTAAAGAAGTTGGAGCATTAATTGCAAAAAGAGCAGCTGATAAGAAGATAGAATCAGTAGTTTTTGATCGTGGTGGATATATCTATCATGGTGTAGTTAAAGAATTAGCTGAAGCTGCAAGAGAAGGCGGACTTAAGTTCTAATAGTTTATAAACTATTGTAATATGTCAGTATTGATTTAAAAATAATCAATGATTTTTTATAAAATTGACAAGATAAAATGAAAATTTTCTAAAATTAAAAAAAGGAGGAAAAAACAAAACCTTATGGAAGAAAAAAATGAATTAAAAGAAAAAGTTGTTGCTATAAACAGAGTTGCTAAAGTTGTAAAAGGTGGTAGAACTTTTAGATTTAGTGCTGTAGTTGTAGTTGGCGATGAAAATGGTCGCGTAGGTGTAGGTAACGGAAAAGCAGCAGAAGTTCCAGATGCAATCAAAAAAGCTATTCAGGAAGCTAAAAAGAACTTAGTAGAAGTTCCTGTTGTTAACACAACAGTACCTCATGAATATGTTGGAATTTTTGGAAGTGCAAAAGTTATGTTAAAACCAGCAGCAGTTGGTACAGGTATCATAGCTGGAGGAAGTGTTAGACCTGTAATTGAACTTGCTGGATATAAAAACATAAGAACTAAAGTTATTGGAACAAACAATCCAAGAAATGTTGTATATGCTACAATTGAAGCTCTAAAATCTATGCAAACTGTAGAACAAGTTGCTAAAAAAAGAGGTAAAAAGGTAGAAGATATTTTATAAATTTTAAAAACATATATGAATAAGGAGGTGCAAAGTACAAAATGAAAATAGAAGAATTAAAACCAGCTGTAAGTAAAGTAAAAAGAAATAGAGTAGGACGTGGAATGGCTTCTGGAAATGGAAAAACATCAGGAAGAGGTCATAAAGGACAAAAAGCAAGATCTGGTGGTGGAGTAAGAAGAGGATTTGAAGGTGGTCAAACTCCATTATATAGAAGACTACCAAAAAGAGGATTTACAAACATTCATGCTAAAAATTATACAGAAGTAACATTAAAAATGTTAAGTAAATCAAAAGCAACAGATGTTACAGCAGAAACTCTATTAGAAGAAGGTATTATCGGAAAGATAAATGACGGTATAGTTATTTTAGCTACAGGTAAATTAGAGAAAAAATTAAATGTTAAAGCTAATAGATTTACTGCAAAAGCAAAAGAAGAAATCGAAGCTTTAGGCGGAAAGGCTGAGGTGATTTAATTGTTTAAAACATTAAAAAATGCTTTAAAAACACCTGATGTAAGAAAAAGATTATTATATACATTGTTATTAATAGTTGTATTTAGGTTAGGGTGCTATATAACAGTACCAGGAGTTAATAGTATAGCACTAAATGAAGCTATGGGTCAAAATAATGGTATTGCAGGATTAATTGATATGATTTCTGGAGGAGCTTTTTCAAGATTTTCTGTTTTTGCAATGACAATAAGTCCTTATATTACAGCTTCAATTGTTATACAATTATTGGCAATGATTGTTCCATCTTTAGAAAGATTAACTAAAGAAGGTGGAGAAGAGGGTAGAAAGAAAATAAATAAATATACAAAAATTTTAACAATAATTTTAGCTTTAGTTGAAGGTTTAGGAATTTATTTATCTTATAAATCTACAGGAATATTTGTTGATGACAGTTTTTTAACAGGAGCATTAGTTGTAACAGGGCTTGTTGCAGGAACATCATTATTGATGTGGCTTGGTGAACAAATAACAAATAAGGGTATTGGGAATGGTATATCATTATTAATTTTTGTAGGAATTATATCTAGATTACCTTCACTTGCTACAACATTATGGAATTTAATTGTATCAGAGTCTGGATTTAGCACACCAGGATTATTGATATCTTTAGCTATCATATTAGGAGCTTTAGTCCTAGTTGCAGGTGTTGTATTCGTACAACAAGCTGAAAGAAGAGTACCTGTACAATATTCTAAAAAAGTTGTAGGAAGAAAAATGGTAGGAGCACAAAGTACACATATTCCATTAAAACTTGCTATGGCAGGTGTAATGCCAGTGATTTTTGCTTCATCATTTATGACTTTCCCTGCAATGATTATTCAAATTTTTGTACCTGATATTGCAAGTCAAACTGGATTTTTAGCAGGATTATATAATTTTTCAATTGCTACATCAACATCTAATGTTGGAATTGGATATTCAATAGCAAATGCATTAATTTATTTACTATTGATAGTAGGATTTACATTTTTTTATACTTATGCTACATTTAATCCAGCAGAAGTATCAAATAATATTAAGAAAAATGGTGGATTTATACCTGGAATTAGAGCGGGTAAGCCAACAACAGATTATTTATCATCAATAATATCAAAATTAACATGGTTTGGTGGGTTATTCTTGGCAATAATTGCTATAATACCAATGTTAATAAGATTCTTACCTGAAGGATTAGGCAATATTGCATTTGGTGGTACATCAATATTAATTGTTGTAGGTGTTGCCTTAGAAACAGTTCAGCAGTTAGAGTCACAATTGGCAATGAGACATTATAAAGGATTCTTAGAGAAATAGGTTTAAAAAAGAATTCTAATTATTTTTTAAACAGGTTTATTTCTTTGAAAGAAAGCAAAGATAATAAACAGTGAATATAGATTGTTATGTTATAGGAATTAATATTTTTCCTATAACGTAATAGTTTATAGTATTTAGATGTAGGTTTATATATGGTAAAAACTAATGAAGATTTTTAGTATATATAAGCTTATAATTGTTTATAGCTGAATTAAAATAAAGGAAGTGTTTATAATATGGTAATTATAATGTTAGGAGCGCCTGGTACAGGAAAAGGAACAGTTGCAAGTATTTTAGAAGAAAGATTAAATGCTCCACAAGTATCAACAGGTGATATTTTTAGAAAAAATATTTCAGAAGGTACAGAATTAGGAAAATTAGCTGAAAGTTATATTTCAAAAGGAAATTTGGTTCCAGATGATGTTACAATCGGATTAATTAAAGATAGATTACAACAGGAGGATGTAAAAGAAAACATTATATTAGACGGTTTTCCAAGAACAGTTGTACAAGCTGAAGAATTAAATAAACTTCTTGAAGAGCAAGGAAGAAAAGTAGACATGGTTATTAATTTAACTACTCCTAAAGAAGAAATTATAGAGAGAATAGTAAATAGAAGAGTTTGTTCAAATCAAAATTGTAAAACAGTATTTAATCTAGTTTTAAATCCTCCTAAAAAAGAAGGAATATGTGATAAATGTGGACATGAACTTGTTCAAAGAAAAGATGATAATGTTGAAACAGTTGAAGCAAGAATAGAAAATTATTTAAAAAATACAAATGCATTAGTAGAATATTATGAGAAAATGGGAGTTTTGCATACTGAAGTAGTAAGTAAAAGTATAAATAGAATGGGTGCAGATGTTGCAAATGATATTGCAGAATATTTATTAAAGGAGACGAAATTAAATTGGTAACAATTAAATCAAAAAGTGAAATTGAGTTAATGAGAGAAGCTTGTAAAGTTGTTG
Source organism: uncultured Clostridium sp. (assembly GCA_946409935.1). Classification (GTDB taxonomy): domain Bacteria; phylum Bacillota; class Clostridia; order TANB77; family CAG-508; genus CAG-269. The sequence goes on from CAMJYG010000001.1 coordinate 56,331, forward strand.
CTCTAACATATAAAGAATTAGAAGAAAAAATAAAACCGGGAATGTCAACATGGGAATTAGATCAAATAGCAGAAAAAAAGATGAGAAGTTTAGGGGCGATTCCTGCAGAAAAGGGGTATGATATAGGTATAAAAGGAGTACCACCTTTTCCTGCATCTATATGTGTATCAATAAATGATGAAGTTATTCATGGAATTCCATCAAAAAAAAGAATAATAAAAGATGGAGATATTGTTAGTATAGATACAGTTGCTTTAAAAAAAGGATTTAATGGAGATGCTGCAAGAACATTCATTGTAGGAAAAACATCTAAAGAGGCCGAAAGATTAGTAAATGTTACAAAACAAGCTTTTTTTGAAGGAATAAAATATGCAAAAGCTGGAAATAGACTAGGAGATATCTGTCATGCAATAGGAGAATATGTTCATTCAAATGGTTATAGTGTTGTTAAAGAATTTCAAGGACATGGTATTGGAAGAGAAATGCATGAAGATCCGGGAATTCCAAACTATGGTAAAGCAGGTAGAGGAATTAGATTAGAACCAGGTATGACACTTGCAATAGAACCAATGGTTATAGAAGGAAAACCTAATATTCTTGAATTAGATGATGGTTGGACAATTATAACAGAAGATGGAAGTATGGCAGCTCATTATGAAAATACAATTTTAATTACAGAAAAAGAGCCAGAAATATTGACAATGCTTTAATAATGATGTATAATACAATAGTTATTATACACAATGGAATTATTTTGCAAGAAAAAATGTAAATGCTCTTTAAGGAGGTAGAAAAAATTGTCAAAAGAGGATGTTATTGAAATAGAAGGTACAGTAGTAGAAGCTTTACCAAATACCAATTTTAAAGTGGAATTAGAAAATGGACATCAAATCTTAGCACATATTTCAGGAAAATTGAGAATGAATTACATTAAAATTTTACCTGGAGATAAAGTTAAGGTAGAACTTTCACCTTATGATTTAACAAGAGGTAGAATAACTTGGAGAGCAAAATAAAACAAATTTAAATTATTAATATAATTTGAATCTGCTTAGAAAATAACAGTTTTCAATATAATAAGTATAAAAAAATTAACCCAAATATATAACATAAAATAGAGAGGTGAAAAAAATGAAAGTAAGACCATCAGTAAAAAAAATATGTGACAAATGTAAAGTTATAAAAAGAAAAGGAAAGATTAGAGTTATTTGCGAAAACCCTAAACATAAACAAAGACAAGGATAGTCTAAAAAAGCTTACAACACAAATTTAGATAGCGGCTGTGAAATCTAAAAGATTTCTTATCAAATTTGTGTTTATATACATGTCTAAAAATAAAAAAAGACTAGCAGTAAACGGCTAGTGCATTTCACTTTTTTTAAATAAGACAAAAATAAAACAATTAATTTTGGAGGTGCAAAAAAATATGGCTCGTATAGCAGGAGTAGATTTACCTAAAGAAAAAAGAGTTGAAATAGGACTTACATATATTTATGGAATAGGAGTATCAAGTTCTAGAAAAATTCTTGAAAAAGCTGGTGTTAATCCAGATACTAGAATTAAAGATTTAACAGACGATCAAGTTAATGATATAAGAAAAGTTATCGATGAATCTTACACAGTTGGTGGAGACTTAAGAAGAGAAGTTGCTCTTAATATTAAAAGACTTACAGAAATAGGATGCTACAGAGGATTAAGACATAGAAGAGGTCTTCCAGTAAGAGGACAAAGAACAAAAACTAATGCTAGAACAAGAAAAGGTCCTAGAAAATTAGTTAGTAAAAGCAAAACTAAATAGTTTAAATTAATAATCATAAATTTAGAAATTTATAAATTCAGAATAAAAATTTTGAATAAGGAGGATTAAGGCAAAATGGCAAAAAATGTAACAACAAAAAAAGTTGCTAGAAGAAACAGAAAAAATGTTGAAAAAGGTGCAGCTCATATTCATTCTAGCTTTAATAATACAATAGTTACAATTACAGATGCACAAGGAAATGCAATTTCTTGGGGAAGTGCTGGTGAATTAGGATTTAAAGGTTCAAGAAAAAGCACTCCATTTGCTGCAGGTCAAGTTGCTGAAACAGCAGCTAAATCAGCTATGGAACATGGATTAAAATCTGTAGAAGTATTTGTTAAAGGACCTGGAGCTGGTAGAGAAGCTGCAATTAGAGCACTTCAAACAGCTGGTCTTGAAATAAGTGCAATTAAGGATGTAACACCAATACCACATAATGGTTGTAGACCACCAAAAAGAAGAAGAGTTTAATAATAAAAATATAGTCAAAAAATAATAGGGTTAAACACATATTCACATATATATGGACAATCTCTTTAGATGTGAATAGTTAAATTAAGTGTATGTCCCTTGTCATTAAAATAGGAAAGGAGTATAAAAATGGCAAGATATAAAGACGAACAATGTCGTAGATGCCGTAGAGAAGGACAAAAATTGTTCTTAAAAGGTGAAAGATGTTATACAGACAAATGCAGTATTTCAAGAAGAAACTATGCACCAGGACAACATGGACAAAAAAGAGCAAAACTTTCTGAATACGGAACTCAATTAAGAGAAAAACAAAAAACAAAAGCATATTATGGAGTTGGAGAAAAGCAATTTAGAAAATACTTTGAAATGGCTTCTAATAAAAAAGGTGTAACAGGTGAAAACCTATTACAAATATTAGAAAGTAGATTAGATAATGTAGTTTATAGATTAGGATTTGGAACATCAAGAGCTCAAGCAAGACAATTTGTAAATCATGCTCAATTCGAAGTAAATGGTAAAAAAGTTGATATCCCTTCATATTTAGTTAAAGCAGGAGATGTTATTACAGTTAGAGAAATTAAGAAAGATAACACAACTTTAAAAGTTAATATAGAAGAATCAGCAAAAAGACCAATCCCAGCATGGCTTGAAAAAGATAATGAAAAATTAAGTGGTAAAGTAATCAGATTAGCAGCTAGAGAAGACATTGATATTCCAATAGAAGAACATTTAATAGTAGAGCTTTACTCAAAATAATAAGGGAAGATAGTAAATATAAAGATTTAATCAAAACTTTAAAAATTTTACTTTATAATCTTAGAAATTTTTTGGAAAAGTTTGAGATTTATTCTCTCGAATATTAGGAGGTAAAAATGATAGAATTTGAAAAGCCAAATATTGAATGTTTAGAAGTAGATGATACAAATAATTATGCTAAATTTGTATGTGAACCATTAGAAAGAGGATATGGAGTTACAATAGGAAATTCTTTAAGAAGAATTTTGCTTTCATCACTTCCAGGTTGTGCAATAACTAGTGTAAAAATAGATGGGGTATTGCATGAATTTTCTACTATACCAAATGTAGTAGAAGATGTACCAGAGATAATCGTTAATTTAAAAAATGTTAGATTAAAATTCGATGGAAATGAAGAAAAAGTTTTAAGAATTGACTTCAAAGGTGAAGGAGAAGTTACAGCTGCAGACATAATAACAGATGGAACAATAGAAATATTAAATCCGGATTTACATATTGCTACAGTTTCAGAAGGTGGAAACCTAAAAATTGAAATGACAGCAGATAGAGGTAGAGGATATAATTCATCTGAGAAAAACAAAAAAGCAAATCAAGATATATCTGTACTTCCAATTGATTCTATCTATACACCTGTAAAAAAGGTAAACTATCAAGTTGAAAATACTAGAGTAGGGCAAATGGTTGATTATGATAAATTAGTTATAGAAGTATGGACAGATGGAAGTTTAAAGGCACATGAGGCTTTAAGTTTAGCTGCAAAAGTAATGACAGGACATTTAGAATTATTTATAGATTTATCTGAAGCTACAAAAAATACACAAGTTATGATAGAAAAAGAAGAATCTAAAAAAGAAAAAGTTCTAGAAATGTCTATAGAAGAATTAGAGTTATCTGTAAGATCATTCAATTGTTTAAAAAGAGCAGGTATTGCTACAGTTGAAGATTTAACAAATAAATCTGAAACAGATATGATGAAAGTTAGAAATTTAGGAAAAAAATCATTTGACGAAGTAACTGCAAAATTACATTCATTAGGCTTAGATTTTGCGAGTGAAGACGAATAAAATTATAGACAAAAGTGTATAAGAAATTCTTTATTAATTGTTTAATGCAAAATATGGAATATTCTTGAAATGATAAAGGAAGGTGAAAAAATTGGCTACTAATAGAAAATTAGGAAGAACAACAGATATCAGAATGGCAATGTTAAAAACACTTACAACTGATTTAATTATGCATGGAAAAGTTGAAACAACTCTTAACAGAGCAAAAGAAGTAAAAGCTATTGCTGATAGTATAATATCTCTAGCTATTAAAGAAAAAGATAATTTTGAAATGGTAGATGTTAAAGTAGTTAAAGCTAAATTAGATTCAAAAGGTAATAAAGAAACTGAATTAGTAAAAAGTAAAAATGGTAAAGAATACTTAAAAGTTGTTAAAGAAGAAACTACTGAAAAAAGACAAAAAGATATGCCATCAAGATTAAATGCTAGAAGAAAAATAATGAGAAAAGTAAATAAAGTTAAAGATAACGAAGGTAAAAATGTAGATTTACCATCAAAATTATTTAACGAAATTGCTCCTAAATATGCTGATAAAAACGTAGGTGGATATACTCGTATAATAAAAGCAGGACCTAGAAGAGGAGACGGAGCAGAAGTGGCAATATTACAACTTATATAATTTATAAAAATATTATATTGAGAATGGGGATTATTTATATCCCTGTTTTTTTTTATAACTAATCACTGGCGCTGACTTCTAATTACATATGGCTGACTAGCAACTCTAAAGTAGCTACGCAACTCGAAGTGAAAATAAAAAGTTTTTATTTTCAAAGGAAAGTCATGCTTTACGATTGTATAAAAAGAGCTTTGATCTTCGCGGAACAAATAAAAAAAGATTGCATATATTATTTAAGAGATTGAATTTTGCCTTGAGAAAGGAAGGAATTTTAAAATGAATTTTGTATTACATATATTTTTTTGGACACTTGCAATTTATGGATTAATAGAAATTGTAAAAAATATTATTTACATAAAAACATATACTAGATTCAGATCTAATGGTATCTATTTAATAATAGCGGTAAAAAATCAAGAAGACAGAATAGAAGGCTTTTTACGTTCTATTTTATTTAAAATTTTATATGGAAGAGAAGAAGATTTTAAAAATATTATAGTAGCCGACTTAGAATCAACAGATAACACAAAAGAAATTTCTAAAAGATTATCAAAAGATTATGATTGTTTGAAAGTTTTAAATTGGAAAGAATGCAAAGAAATTATAGATAATGTTGATGAGAATTGAGTTTGAACTAAATTACAATTTTGGCTGTGCAAAATATCATTAAAAATGCGGTTTACTTTGGGCATATTGAAACTATAACAGGTAAAGCCTTTACAGTCTTATCAACATACAAAAAAGTATGCATACATGCCTTTTTTTTCAAAAAAATGTTTAAAGTTTTTTTTCGTATAATTTTGTAAATTTTTGCAATACTAAAAATATAAAATGAAAAATAAGGAGGAAAATTATGAAAGCAACAGGTGTTGTAAGAAGAATAGATGACTTAGGAAGAGTTGTTATACCAAAAGAAATACGAAAAACATTAAGAATAAAAGAAGGAGACCCTTTAGAAATATTTACAGATAGAGAAGGTCAAGTGATTTTAAAAAAATATTCTCCTATAGGAGAACTTTCAGAATTTGCAGCAGGATATGCAGAAACACTATCAAAAACGACAGGGCATATAGCTTGTATAACAGATAAAGATACTATAATTGCTGTATCTGGTGGTTCAAAAAAAGAATTTTTAGAACAAGATATTAGTAAAGAATTAGAGCAATTAATGGAAGACAAAGAAGTATATACAAGCAAAGATAATAGTGACATAGCAATGCCCATAACCAAAAACGAAAATCAAGAAAGAAAATATAATGCTCAAGTTGTTTATCCTATTATCTCAAACGGAGATACGATAGGGACAGTAATATTAATTTCTAAAGAAGCTAATGGAAAAATGAATGATGTAGAAAAAAAGGTTGCTCAATCTGCTGCAACGTTTTTAGGAAGTCAGATGGAAATTTAAATTTAAAATAAAAAAGATATTCGGTAAAAATTATAATTACTAATATCTTTTTTTAGTATTTTAGATAACTTGACAATTAATAAAAAGTTGTATAATAACGTTAAATTTAAATTAAAAAATATATTTATAATGATAAACAATTCTACGAGATGTGTTAATGATTCTATAAGAGCTAAATTAGGCAAGATATAATAGATATCAATAGTTTATAAAGATAATAATTGATGAAAAATATAATATACAAATATAATATTTTAAATACTAAAAAGTCTTGTAGCTATATTAGTTACAAGATTTTTTACTGCTAGAATTGGAGTGGGCTATCCTTACGTATCCATTAAATAATGGATATATGTATCAATCAAAAAATGCTCTCCAAAATTTTGGGAAAATAAATTTGATATGAAAAAAATATACTACACAACGTCCGCATGAATTTTATTTGTAAATAGGTAGAATAAAAATTTAAAAAATGATATAATAAATCCATACCTAAAGTTTAAAATTAAAATATAAAAAGAGGAAGTTATGATTAGAAAAGATGTTATAAAATATTGTTTAGAATTACCAAATGTTTATGAAGATTATCCGTTTCCAGATGATAATGATTCAGTAACTATGAAACATAAAAATAATAGTAAATGGTTTGCACTAATTATGAATGTTAGAGGAGAAGATTATTTAAACATTAAAACAGAGCCTGAATATTCAGAACTATTAAGAAAAACTTATGACTATATTATTCCAGCATATCACATGAATAAGCAACATTGGAACACTATAATTTTAAGTGATAAATGTGATAAGGAATTAATTAAGGAATTGATAGAACAAAGTTATGAATTAACAAAGAAGCAGAAGAAGAGGTATTAGAAAAAGACTTAAAAGGATATATGGAGAATATAAGAAAGAAGTAAAATACAAAGTAATTCCGTTTGTATGGTAAAGTTAAAATAGTAAGTTATTGTGATGTTCAGAATATAAGTAATATTGCGAGCAAGTTAGATAAAAAAATAGTAGATTATTTAAGAAATTATTCAATTAATATACATAAAAATGGAGGATTCGATAAAATGAACAAAGGAGAGAAAAGAAAGGAATTCGTAAAAAAATTAAAAGAAGTAAATAGTCTAATGAATTGGTGTAAAATAAAAATCAATCCAGATGAAACGGAAGAAATTGATGATAGTGAAATAAAGAAAGACTATGTATACTGGAAAGAAGATGATGACCACCTTTTTGAAGAGTTATGTAAAGATAGAATTTTTGAACAATTATCTACAATAGAAAAAATACTAAAAATACACTGCTTAGTCTGCAAGTATTTTGTTTTTGATGATTTTTGTTATTTCTTAGGAAATTATAATAAAGAAAAAAATATATGTGCAATAGATTCAAGATATGGAAGAAATCCTAATTCAGTATGGATAGAAAATAGAAAAAAACATAACAGAAGGATATGTTATGAATTATCTAGGTATATGGCTGTTAGATTAAAACAATTCATCAAGGAAGAATCAGACATTTTTTTGGTGTCAGATGAATATGAAACTCATTATGCTACAGCATATGTATGTGATGATTTTATGATTATTATTGACACTGATGATTATTGGAAAGGTGCAGATTTAAACAGAGTAAAGTTGGGATTAGAAATAAAGGGTATAACTATAGTAAGTGATGAAAAAAATATAGTTAAAGAAAAGTTAAATGAAATAAATAAAACAAGAAAATCAAAAAAAGAGTTTGAAAAGGAAATTGAAGATGATCCGGTAGAAAAATCAAGAATTGAGTGGATAAATATATTGCTAGAAAAAATTAAAATAATAGATAATGATGGTATATTTAAGTATATGTATACAATACTGGAAATGAAAGGATACGAACCTAAAAAAATCTGGGAAAAAGAGGATACAATATATAAGGAATCTTTATATATGCGTTGGAACATGAAATTTATGGTTATAAATTCATCAGGAATAAAAATACTAAGTGATAGAGAGTTTAATGATTATATTCATGAAGGAAAATACTTACATAATAAAGAGAGATATACAATAGCAGAGAGGATGGAATATGATGGAAGATAAATATATATTAAAATGTTTAAAACTAATAAATGAAACCAATATTGATTATAAAAAAAATAATGAAAAAGATTTTACTAGTGATATAGTAATACAAGAAATGTTAAAAGATGAAGAAATATTTTTTAAAATTTCAAAAGAAAAGGCGTATAAAATATTAAATGCTTTAGATATAAATAATGCAGATGTAGTATATAAAAAGTTGATGATTAAATAAAAAAACAACAATTATATAAGTGTAAAAGAAAATAATATATAATAAAAGATTGCAATTATTAAAATTGAAATGAAAGAAAAAATGTAATATTTTAAATACTAAAAGGTCTTGTATCTATAATAGTTACAAGACTTTTTACTGCTATTTAGCTCAATAATTTTACGCAAGGATAGCTCCTAAAATTAAAATTCCAATATTGTCTTGATATATTTCATTAAATTGAGAGATAGGAAGCGGATTATTTCCAATTCCTGCCTCAATAGTATAACCAGGTTTATTGTATTCTTGTATAAACCAATCCTTGTATCCTGCAAAACTAGAGTTAAATGGAACATTAGCTAAAATATATCCACTTGAATTTGCAAATTGTGTACCTATTGAAAAGCCCTTAGGAGGGTTAATATTTTGAAAATTCCAATAAATTTCTTTACCTTGTGTATGATAAGCAATCATAAGACTAAAATTATGAGTAAGTGTAAAATTATAAATAGCTAATGATTCTGGTTCTGTTAAAGGACCATAACCTACAAAATCTCTTGGACTAGGCCTAGTAAATCCTTGTGTATATTTTATTTGTTTTGCATTTTCCCAACCTGCTGGAAATTGTAAGTTTAAATCCACACCATTAAAGTTTGCTTTCCAACCATTAGGAAAAGGTATATTAGGATAATTATTAGCAATATTTTGAAAAGAACCAAAAATGTTACTATCAGAATTGTAAGCACCAGTTAGTAAATCAACTCCATCAGGATTTACCATAGGAGCAATATAAATCGAAACAGAGTTAAATAAATTCCTAATAGAATATCCATAAATATTTTGATTATTTGTGTATGCGATACAGTAGTCTTCTACAAATTTCATTAACAATGGAGATGTAATCCATTCATTAGCATGAATTGAAGCTGAATAAAAAACTTGCTTAGACCCTTTACCAAGTTTTATAACATAAATAGGTTTACCAAGTACACTATTTCCTATAGTTTGGATGTTAATAAAAGGATAAAATCTTAATAAATCATATATATTTTGCGCTAATAAATCAGAAGAATAAGGAATATTAGTATTTATAATACTCAAATAAATCACCCTAAATAGTATATGAAATAATTATAAAAAAGTTTTAATATTGAATAAAAATAATTGAAAAAATGCATTGGTATTTAAATAAAGTACTTGACAGTTTACAATAATAAATATAAAATATAGAAGGTAGGAAAAAATATATTAATAAAAATGATATATATATTTTATTCGAACATTGAAAAATAAATAAGAAAGAGGTGTATGATTATGAATATTTTAATCATTATCGCCGCTGTCTTAATCTCGTTTGCAATAGGAGTACCAGTGGGAATGGTATACCGTAAAAAAGTTGCGGAATCTAAAATTCAAGGGGCAGAAAATGAAGCTAAAAGATTAGTAGAAGTAGCTAAAAAAGAGGCTGAAAACATAAAGAAGGAAGAAATTTTCAAAGCAAAAGAAGAGATTTTGAATAATAGAAAAGAATTAGATCAAGAGATTAAAGAGAGAAGAGGCGAAATACAAAAACAAGAAGCTAGACTTATTAAAAAAGAAGAAACTTTGGAAAGACGTGCAGAAGACTTTGAGAAAAAAGAAAGAGAAGTTGAAAAAGAATTTCAAGAAATTGAAAAACAAAAAGGTGAAATTGAAAGATTACATGAACAAGAAATGGTCGAACTTCAAAAAATTGCATCTTTAACAAAAGACGAAGCGAAAGCTATATTATTATCAGAAATGGATAAAGAATTAACAGCAGAAAAAGCTTCATTAATTAGAGAGAAAGAGCAAAAAGCTAAAGAAGATGCAATAAAAAATGCAAAGGAAATATTAAGCTATGCAGTACAAAAATGTGCAGCAGACCATTCACAGGAAACTACGGTATCTATAGTTGCACTTCCAAATGATGACATGAAAGGAAGAATTATAGGTAGAGAAGGTAGAAATATAAAAGCATTAGAAACTTTGACAGGTATAGACTTAATTATTGATGATACACCAGAAGCGGTAGTTTTATCAGGTTTTGATCCATTGAGAAGAGAAGTTGCTAAAATTGCTTTAGAAAAATTAATTGATGATGGAAGAATTCACCCAGCAAAAATCGAAGAGATGGTTGAAAAAGCAAAAGAGGAAGTAGATAATACAATTAAAGAAGAAGGAGAAAGAGCCGTATTAGAGACAGGAGTAATTGGACTTCATCCAGATGTTGTAAAACTAATTGGTAAATTGAAATATAGAACAAGTTATGGACAAAATGTTCTTAATCACTCAATTGAAGTATCTAATTTAGCTAGAATTATGGCAGAAGAATTAGGATTAGATTCAAAAATTGCAAGAAGAGCAGGACTTTTACATGATATAGGCAAAGCTTTAGATCATGATATGGAAGGAACTCATGTTGAAATTGGTGTAGAAATTTTAAAGAAATACAAAGAAAATCCAATTGTAATAAATGCTGTAGAAGCACATCATGAAGATGTAGAACCTAAAAGTCTAGAAGCAGTTTTAATTCAAGCTGCTGATGCAATTTCTGCGTCTAGACCAGGTGCAAGAAGAGAAACTTTAGAAGCATATATTAAGAGATTGCAAAACCTTGAAGAAATAGCCGATTCTTTTGAAGGTGTTGAAAAATCATTTGCTATTCAAGCTGGTCGCGAGGTTAGAATTGTTGTAAAACCTGAAAAAATATCAGATGATCAAATGACTATTCTTGCAAGAGATGTATCAAAAAGAATTGAAAATGAAATGGATTATCCAGGTCAAATAAAAGTCAATATTATTAGAGAAACAAGAGTAGTTGATTATGCCAAATAAAAACTCATGGTTAATAAAGAGAGGCTTCCTTATAAATAGGAAAGCCTCTTTTTTATACAATAGGAAAATAATACTTTCCTATTGCATAAAAAGAGCTTCGCTCTATGCGTTGCACAGAATTTTTTCTTGCGAAAAATTCGCACGGAACAAATTTACGGAAAGCTTTACTATATATAATTTGTTGCTGATTAGAATTTATGGTATAAAATAACATACTAAAAGTTTAGAAGCTTTTCGATTTGTTCTACAATAGAATTGTTTTAGTAGAAAGGAAAGATAATAAGATGAAAATAGGTATAGATTTGGATGGAGTTGTAATAGATAGTGAAACAACATTTAGAACATATGAAGAGATATTTGATTTAAACACACTTAGAGGATGTAATTTAGTTGATAGAGAGGAACCTAAATTCCAAGGTAGATATAATTGGAAAAAAGAAGAACAAGAAGAATTTATAAAAGGGTATTTTATGACTGTCTCAAAAGAAAGTCCGATAATGGCAGGTTTTAAAGCAGTGTACAATTTATTGAAGAAGGAAGATATAGAATTTATAGTCATAACAGCTAGAGGTGGATTTATAAAAGAAATGAAAGATGATGCAGAAAGGTTATTAAATGAAAATAATATAAAATTTGATAAATATTATTGGCAACAAGATGATAAGTTAGAGGTTTGTAAAAAAGAGAATATAGATTTGATGATAGATGATGATTATAAAATTATAAGTAAATTATCAGAAAATGGAATAAAAACATTATATTTTAGAGATACAGGATTAAAAAAGTTAGAAGAAAACGAATATATAAAGGAAGTTAATAATTGGGGAGATATATATAGGAAAATTATGGATAATTTAAGATAGGGTTTAATTGTACAGAAATTTTCTAATGAAAAATTCGCACATGAACAAATTGCTTCGCACTAAGTGTTGCGAAGCAATTTTGACATAATAATTGCATTTTGATTATTATAATAATTTTTTCTTAAACCTATTTTTTCAAAATCAAATTTTTTATATAATGAAATAGCTGATAAATTAGACGCATTTACTTCTAATGTAATTTGTTTTAAATTTAAATTATAAGACAAATCTATAAGATTTTGCAAAAGAATAGAACCAATACCTTTATTTCTATAACTTTTTTTAGTAACTATATTCATAATATCCGCCTCATCTAATAAAACTTTTATACCAGCAAATCCAACAATTTCATTTTCTAATTTTGCAACAATATAATAAGAATTTTCTGAGTTAATTTCATCTTTTAATATAGAATATGACCAAAAGTCATCAAAATCCGAAGCCAAGATAGAAGATAATTCTTCCAATTCACTTAATGTCATTTTATATATTTTTAAATTCATAAAAAATTTTATTCCTTTCTTATACAATAGTAAAATAACCCTTTTCCATTGTATAAAAAGGGCTACGATCTATGTGTTGCACTTTGATTAGAAGACATGACACACATATGGTCTTAAAAAGAATTGTCCAATTATTTTCAATCTATGTTTTATGTATTTGGCCAACTATTTAAATATAACGGTAAAAATTCATCATCTGGTAAATAGCAATTTTCATATTTATTTAACCCAGCAATACCTAAATTATAGGAATTTAGAGAATCAAAACTTGATTTTGAAATTTGCATGTTTTGAAAATTTTCTCTTAATAGATTTTCAAAAATCTTAGAACTATCACCGACGAAAATAATTTCATATTCTTCAAAATTATCTTCTATATAGCAGTTTAATATTGATATTAACGCATTTATAGTATCTTTTTGGGGATCTAATAATGTAAAGAGCCCATTATTATTTTTTTCATATAAGGCAAAATAACAATTATTATTTTTACAATTTATCATACTACATATTAATGTAGTTTTTTTAGTATCATAAAAATCCTTTTCTTCAACTACATTATAAGCTAAAGCTTCTAAAGAGCTTATACCTAAACAAGGAATATCTAAACTATCATGAAAAGCTTTAGCAGTAGCCATTCCAATTCTTATACCTGTAAAAGAACCTGGTCCTATATCACAAACAATAAGGTCAATATCTTTTAGTGAAATATTAGATTCATCAAAAGCTTTTTGAATTAAAGGCATTAAATTTTCAGAATGTGTTCTTCCAGTATTATTATCTAAATTTACAATTAAATTATTATTTTCTAAAATAGAAACACCACAAATATCACTTGCAGTATCAATACAAAGTAATTTCATTTTTATTATCATTCCTTTCAAATGCACAAATTTGTTAAAAAATATTATCAAATTTAGAACCATGTGTTATTATTTCTAATATTCTTTTATTTTCATCATCTAAATCTTTTTTAATTTGTATTTCTATATACTCATTAGGCAAAACGTCAGAAATAAGTTCGCCCCATTCAATTATACAAATACCTTTTTCAAAATATTCTTCTCCACCTATTTCATAAAATTCAGAAGAATCTTTTAGGCGATAAACATCAAAGTGAAAAATATTAATATCATTTGAATTATATTCATTTACAATTGTGAAGGTTGGGCTTGAAATTTCATTTTCTAGTCCAAAATACGATAAAAAACCTTCTGTAAATTTGGTTTTTCCTGCCCCTAAATCACCTGTTAATACAATAATATCTTTTTTATTCAATTTGGAGGCTAGACGTTTTGCAATACCAATAGTTTCGTTTGGATTGCTAGAAGTAAATTCAAATCTATTCATAAAAATTTCATTCCTTTCAAACAATTGTAATTATTATAATATAAAATAAAAAAAAATTCAATCAAAAACCTTGATAAAAAACATATCTTGTAATATAATTGTAACGAATTTGTAACAAAAATGTTTTGCAATTTACGAGCAATATTATATTAAGTTATTTAAGAAAAGTAAGAATAATGTGAGAAAGGCATGATTTTTAGTTTGAAAAAAATAGCAAAAGTGCGTCTTAAAAGTGAAGTGTGAAAGGAATGTGAGTTTTAAATGTTTAAATTAGGGTTTGGGCAAGATATAGGCATAGATTTAGGAACAGCAACTGTAATTGCTTATGTAAAGGGAAAAGGTATAGTTTTAAGAGAACCATCTGTAGTTGCTGTGGATAATAATACAGGTGAAGTGCTAGCTGTAGGTCAAGAAGCAAGAAGAATGCTTGGAAGAACACCTGGAAATATTGTTGCTACCAGACCCTTAAAAGATGGTGTTATTTCTGATTATACTGTAACAGAAAAAATGCTAAAACATTTTATTAATAAAATATGTGGAAGATTTTTATTTGCACCAAGAATTATGATATGCATACCATCACAAGTCACAGAAGTAGAAAAAAAAGCGGTAATAGATGCTGCATCACAAGCTGGAGCAAGAAAAGTTTATCTAATTGAGGAGCCAATAGCTGCTGCAATAGGTGCGGGAATAGACATATCTAAGCCATGTGGGAACATGGTAGTAGATATTGGAGGTGGAACAACAGATATAGCTGTAATATCCTTAGGTGGTTCAGTTGTAAGTACCTCTCTTAAAGTAGCTGGTGATAAATTTGATGAATATATTATTAAATATATAAAAAAGAAACACAATATAATGATTGGAGAAAGAACGGCAGAAGATTTAAAAGTAAATATTGGCTGTGTTTTTCCAAAAATACAAGATGCTGAAATGGATGTAAGAGGAAGAGATTTAGTTACAGGTCTTCCAACAACAATAACAGTACATTCTAGTGAAATGTTGGAAGCATTAATAGAACCAGCTATGATGATTGTAGATAGCGTACATTCAGTATTAGAAAAAACACCACCAGAATTAGCTGCAGATATAAGTGATAAAGGAATTTATATGACTGGTGGAGGATGTCTAATAGACGGTTTAGATAAGCTTTTGCAAGAGAAAACAGGAATAAATGTAATGATAGCACAGGATACAGTTTCATGTGTAGCACTTGGAACAGGGAAAGCGTTAGATAATCTCGATAAGCTAGAAGGAAAGGCAAAAGGTTGAAAAATGATTTGTGCATTATAAAGGAATGGTAGTAAAAATGAAAAAAGTAGCTTTTATAACACTTGGGTGTAAAGTGAACCAATATGAAACAAATGCGATGATACAAGAATTTGTACAAAATGGATATACAATAGTTGAGAATGACGAAAAAGCTGATATATATGTAGTAAATACATGCACAGTAACAAATATGTCTGATAGAAAGTCAAGACAAATGCTAAGAAGAGTAAAAGAAATTAATAATGATGCTATAATAGTTGCTTGTGGATGTTATGTGCAAGTCGCAAAAGAAGAGGTTCAAAAAATTGAAGAAATAAATATAACAATAGGTAATAACGAAAAAAAAGACATAGTAAAAATTATAGAAAAATATATACAAGAAAATAAGAGTCAAAATAAAATAGAAGATGTAATGAATACGAAAGAATTTGTGGATTTTGGTGATATCACATATACGGAAAAAACAAGAGCAGTTATAAAAGTTCAAGATGGATGTGATAGATTTTGTTCTTATTGTATTATACCATATGCTCGAGGAAGAGTAAGAAGTAGAAAACCTCAAAGCATTATATCTGAAATAAGTAAAATATCTGAGCAAGGAATAAAAGAAGTTGTAATTACTGGAATTCATATAGCATCTTATGGAAAGGATTTTAAAGATAATTATAGTTTAATAGATTTATTGGAACAGGTAAATGAAATTAAAGGAATAGAGAGAATAAGATTAGGTTCAATAGAGCCACTACTTATAACAGAAGATTTTATAAAAAGACTGATAAAATTAAATAAGGTGTGTCATCATTTCCACTTATCATTACAAAGTGGTTGTAATGATACATTAAAGAGAATGAATAGAAGGTATACAACAGAAGATTTTATAGAAATAGTAGAAAGACTTAGGAAATATTATAAAGACGTAATACTTACAACAGATATAATTGTAGGATTTCCACAAGAGACTGATGAAGAATTTGAAAAAACCCACCAATTCTTAGAAAAAATAAAATTTTATAAAATGCATATTTTCAAATATTCACCAAGAAAAGGGACTAAAGCAGCAATAATGAGTGGCCAAATTGATGGAAAAATAAAGGAAGAAAGAAGTCAAAAATTAATTCAATTATCTGACAAAAATGAAGAAGAGTATAATAAAGATTATATTGGAAAAAAAGTAGAAATTTTATTTGAAGAAAAGAAAAATGGTTATTTTCAAGGCCATACTAAAAATTATATTTTGGCATTATATAAAACAGAAGAAAATATAGAAAATCATATATTAAGTCTAAAATGTGTAGATATAGAGAAAAATTGTATATTAGTAGAAAAGTGTAATGAAAATGTAACAACAATGCAATAATTGTGTAACCAATATTTAATAATTTTACATCCGAAATGACTTGATAATTAATAAATTATGTAGTATAAATAAGATAAACATGAGTTATTAAATACAAAGGAGAAATAAGGTTAAAAAATAATTACATTTTACAGGTGTTTAATTAATTTTAACTGGATTTATCCCTTAGAAAGGAATGAGGATAAAATGGTAAATTTAGGAAAAGATAATGGTGTAACAGGTGTTTATGGAAAGTTTGAATGTGGTAATATAGGTAACATAGGAGGACAACCAGAAGCAGGAACAATAAGAGTAGCTCAAAATAATAGTTTACCAACAAAAGTAGGATTTTGGAACAAATTTAAAGCATTTTGGTTACAAGATATAGATTGGAATAAAGAAATAAAAGTTGAATTAACACCATATCAACAAAAAGTTGAAGACGAAATAAATGAATTTTTACATCAAGAAATCACATGGGAAAAAGTTCATGACTTTTTATTCCAAGAAGTTTCTTTTAGCAAAAAGAATTAATGTGATAATTAGTCATTGCGTTAGGCAGGGCATACCATATTTAAAAGCTGTGAATTGTAACTCTAAATTTTAAATAATATATGTAATTTATTAGAAAGTATAGCAAGTTTTTCAAAAATATGCTATACTTCTTTTGTTGTTGTTTAGAAAATGTTGTCAACCTGATTTCTACAATAATAAAGTCATACTGACTTTTCTATTGTAGAACAGGCTACGCCTAGGTTTTGTGAAAGGAATGATATTAATAATGGCAAAAAGTAAAACTGTTTTTGTATGTAGTGAATGTGGAAATGAATCTAGTAAATGGCTAGGTAAATGCCCAGCTTGTAATAGTTGGAATAGTTTTTATGAGCAAAAAATAGTTGAAAGTAAAAATTCTTCTTCAAAAGCAAAAGATTTGAAATCAAATATACCACAAAAATTAAATTCTTATGAGGCAAAAGAAACAATTAGAACATCAACAGGTTTTGGAGAATTAGATAGAGTTTTAGGTGGAGGATTAGTAAAAGGTTCATTAGTTTTATTACGGTGGAGAACCAGGAATAGGTAAATCTACATTAATTCTTCAAATTTGTGATAAAGTTCAAGGAGATGGAAAAGTTCTATATGTTTCAGGAGAAGAATCTGCAGAGCAAATTAAAATGAGAGCAGATAGATTAGAAATTAATAATGAAGATATATTATTTTTAGGAGAAACAGATATAGATATAGTTAACCAAGCAATTTTAGATATAAATCCAAAACTGGTTATTATAGATTCGATACAAACTATGTATTCAGAAGAGATATCAGCTGCTGCAGGAAGTGTAAGTCAAGTTAGAGAAATTACTTCACAAGTAATGAGAGTGTGTAAATCGAGAGCAATTACTACAATAATAATTGGACATGTGACTAAAGAAGGAAATATTGCAGGTCCCCGAGTTCTAGAACATATGGTAGATACGGTTTTATATTTAGAAGGAGAGCGATATTTTTCATATAGAATTTTAAGAGGAGTAAAAAATAGATTTGGTTCGACAAATGAAATTGGTATGTTTGAAATGAAAGAAGAAGGTATGTGTGAAATTGCAAATCCTTCAGATATTTTAATATCAGAAAGAGAAGGAGAACCTTCTGGTTCATGTATTATATCGAGTATTGAAGGAACAAGACCAATATTAGTAGAATTACAGGCATTAACTTCTCAATCTGTATTTGGAATACCTAAGAGAACAGCAAATGGTTTTGATTATAATAGGCTAGCACTTTTAATTGCTGTATTAGAAAAAAGAGTTGGAATGCCATTAGGAAATCAAGATGTATATTTAAATATTGCTGGGGGAATGAAAATAAATGAGCCGTCTATAGATTTGGGAATAATAATGGTAGTAGCTTCAAGTTTTAAAAATAAACCAATACCAAAAGATATTGTAATAATGGGAGAAGTAGGACTAACAGGAGAGGTTAGAAGGATTAATTTCATAGAAAAAAGAATAAAAGAATCCGAAAAATTAGGTTTTAAAAAATGTATTATTCCAGAAAGTAACAAAAAAGACTTGAAAGAAAAATATAAATTAGATATAATAGGCGTTAAGGATATTAAGGAAGCAATAAGATATATAACTCAGAAAGGAGAATGATTTTGAGAAAAGGTAAAGAAGACAATATTACAGCTATTCTAAAATTAATTGCTCCAGGGACTCCTATAAGAGATGGATTAGAGAATATATTAAGAGCTAAAACAGGTGCATTACTTCTAATAACAGATAATAGTGAAGTATTAAAAGATGTAGTAGATGGTGGTTTTACAATAAATGAAGAATATAGTTCTGCAAAATTATATGAACTTGCAAAAATGGATGGAGCAATTGTACTTAGTGGAGACTTAAAGAAAATAATGTATGCAAATGCACAACTTATTCCATCTTATGCGATACCAACAGTAGAAACAGGTACAAGACATAGAACAGCTGAAAGGACCGCTAAACAAACAGGAGAATTAGTTATTAGTATTTCACAAAGAAGGAATATAATTACAGTTTTCAAAGGAAATGATAGATATGTATTAGAAGATACAGAAGTTGTTTTAAATAAAGCTAACCAAGCTATACAAACATTGGAAAGATATAAAAAAGTATTTGATAATAAGTTAAATATATTGAATGAATATGAATTTAATGATATAGTAACATTGGAAAATGTGCTTACAGCTATTCAAAGAGCAGAAATGGTAATGAGGATAGTAGAAGAAATACAAAGACAAATATATGAATTGGGTAGTGACGGAAGACTTGTTAGTATGCAGTTAGAAGAATTAGTTGGAGGATTAGAAAAAGAAGAGTTACTAATAATAAAAGATTATATGGTACAGGGCAAAAAGAAAAAAACACCGGAAACAGTAATCAGAAATTTAGAAGAATTAGAATATGAAGATTTATCTAAAGAATCTACAATTGCAAAGTTGTTAGGATATGAAACATTTGATAATTACGATGAAATAGGTGTATTTACAAAAGGATACAGAATTTTAAATAAAATACCTAGAATGCCATCGAATATAGTTGAAAACTTAATAGAGTCATTTAAATCATTTCAACATATTTTAGCTGCTGATATTGATTCTTTAGATGAAGTTGAAGGAATCGGAGAAGTAAGGGCAAGGACAATAAAACAAGCATTAAAAAGAATGCAAGAGCAATTTGTTTTTGACAATTTAATTTAATTATATTATAATTTAGAATGTGTGATTCATACAAGGAAAGTATTTAATTTGAAAAATAATTTATCAATTTTACAATTTTTTTCGAATGTTGTGTAAACATTCAAAGTGAAACGTGAAAGGAATGTGAATTAGAAATGGAAAAAGGAAAAAATATATTATGGATAATTGCTTTAATTTTGGTAATATTATTAATAGGAGTAGTTGTATTTGGGTATTATAAAAAACAGAATATGGATATAAAAAATCCAATAGCGACGATGGAAGTAGAAGATTTTGGAACAATTAAAATTGAATTATATCCAGAATTAGCTCCACAAACAATTAGTAACTTTGTTACTCTTGCGAATAGAGGATTTTATGATAATCTAACATTTCATAGAATAGTAAAAGATTTTATGATACAAGGTGGAGATAAAGAGGGAACAGGACAAGGTTCTGCAACATTAAAAGACTTAAAAGATGATGGAGAAGATTCACAATATTCAATTAAGGGAGAATTTGTGGCTAATGGAGTAAATAATACATTAAAATTTGAAGAAGGCGTTATAGGAATGGCAAGAAGTGATTATACATCATATTCACCTTCATTAAAAGAACAATCATATAATTCAGGAAGCTCACAATTTTTCATTATGACTAAAGATAATACGTCATTAAATGGATATTATACATCTTTTGGTAAAGTAATTGAAGGAATGGATGTTGTACATAAAATAGAGGAAGTAGAAGTAAAAGCAGCAGATAATGCAGAAGAAAGTGGAAATACAGAAGTTAGTACACCAGTAAATCCACCTAAAATTAAATCTATAAGAGTAGAAACATATGGAGTAGATTATGGATTACCTGAAACATTAACACCTTTCAATTATATGGCTTGGCTATATAAACAATATGGATTAGATCCAGATACATTAAGTAATCGTTACTACTCAGCCCTATAAATAAGTTATTCACAAAAGAAGTAAAAAAATAATAG
>CAMJYG010000002.1 GCA_946409935.1 uncultured Clostridium sp.
CCTTCCTACTGTAGGAAAGCCCGTTATTTTTTATTAAAAAGCTTTAACTAGTAACCATTCTATACTTTTTCAAAAAATACATTTAAAACATTATTTTCATACATAACTTTTCCCAAATATGACTTTTCAATCTCTTTATGTACTGTACTATTAGGATTTATAGTTCCTACTACACTTATTATTAGTAATGCAACATAAACTACTAAAAAGCCTCTTAAAAGTCCATAAATAACTCCACCCAATTTATTAACCTGCTTAATTATAGGTAATTTTGCAATTAAGTTAGCCAATGCACTTACAAATCTTAAAGCAATTTTTGCTACTAAAAATAACACTAAAAATACTCCACCTGTTACAATATTTACGGAAAGTGTTCTAGCCGTTTGTGGTAAATATTCATCTTTTGCTGCATCAACTAAAAATTGAACTTCTTCATTATCTTGTTTCATCATGTCATTTGCTTGCTCATAAATTGAATTTTCAATAGTTTCATCTATTCCTGTAATGTTTATTACAAGATTTGCAACTGGCTTGTATAATATAACTGTAATTACTATTGCAATTATAAATGATACTAACCCAAGTGCAAGTGAAATTAACCCCTTTCTATATGCTAAAAAGACTGATAAAGCTATAATTCCAATTATAATTAAATCTACTGCTATACTCATTTTATACCTCCATTATATTTTAAATTTTATAAATTAACAATTTCAATTTTATCCCTATAAATAATTCCTGCAATGGTATCTGAAACTACAATGTTTGTTATTTCTTGATTAGCTATGTATCTTTTTACTAACCATCCTTCTGTATTTATAAACTCTATTTCCGTTCCAAGATTTAATGCTATTATATCTCCATAAGTATAAATTTCCTTTGCTACAGCATCAACTGTATATTCTTTTGTATTTTTATTATCTGTATTTATTATACTAACTAAAGAGTCTGCTGTAAATAGCCCAGACGATTTTTCTTCAACTGATGTTGCATTATTTGTCAATTTTATTGATTGAAAAATTACTTTTCTTTTATCATTTTCTATTAAAACTTTATCTTCTCCATTTTCAATAACATTTATAGAATCTGTATACATACAAACTAATTTATCTTTATCTTGATATTTTATATTTGTTATTAATTTGTTTATTCCACTTTGATACGTATTTTCCAACGAATTTGTTGGGTCTGTACTTGCCTTTTCTATTGATAAAATTTTAACATTCGATTGTATTACTGTTCCAGATGTATTTAGTTCTGCAATTGCTAAATGTTTATTATCATTAGAAATTGAAACATCTGCAGTTCTTGTAGATGATAAATATGTTTTAAATAATGGCTTTCCTTGTGGATTATACACAGATATAACTGTTTTATGAATAGTGTCTACTATTACTACTGCAACATATCCATTTTTATTTACATATACTTGTGAAATACTTCCTTCTATTTCTGTTTCCCATGATATATCTTTATCTGTTAAAAGATATACCTTTTTTCCTTTTTTCTCTCCTATTGCTAAAAATCTATTAGCAGAATTAAAAATAGGATTTGATATTTGCACTTCTAGTTCTTTTTCTTTATTTCCTGTATTTCCGTATATTGTAAACTTATTTTTGTTTAATATTCCAATATATTTATTAAATGCATATATATTTCCATTTTGCTCTTCTTTTAATTCTATTGTTATCACCTTATCTTGCATTACTTCTTTTCTAAATATATTTTTATCTATCCATTCTCTTACTTCTTTGTTATTGCAATATATTATTGCTATTGTTATTAAAGAAATTGCTATAATTATAATTAAAATTATTAGCAAAAGTTTCTTTTTATTCATTTTTTTTTCTTTTGGCTCTTTCCAATAATCTTTCATCTGATTCTCCTTATTATTCCCGTTGGTAATTTTCTCAAACTTTTACCTCCATCTCATTACATTTTCTTCTTACCATATTTTACCTTAAAAAAAGAAAAATCACAATAGATTTTTTTCATTTCTATTGTGATTTAATCAAGTAAATTACGAAAGAACCAATTTTATCTTTACATTTGCATTTTTAACATAACGATTTAAGTTCTTTCTTAATTTTTTACAAAATTAGAAAGTCGTTGCCAAACGAACCGAATTAGCAATATTCGTCGTGTTAGTCCCACACAAACCATTACGGAAATACGCATTCCACACATGTCTATTCGTATTAAGAGCATATTGAGAAGACGTCCAGTAGCCTCTGTTTAGTCCAAAGGTATCAGAATAGTTGTCTTTTGTAAGACCTTTATTATCTTTTAAATAAGCTGCAAATGCTGACCATTCATCTTTCGATGGAACAAACCAACCTTGATTAAATTTTGTCTGTACTATTCCCCACACATCGGGATACGAGCTACTTCCATTTTTAGATCCAAAATCTGTATCATTCCATTTAGTTATCATTGTTTGTGTATTTGTTTTTCCTGTATTAAATCCTGTTTCTGTTACTATAGCATATCTATCATCATCCATCGCACTGTCATACCAGCAATGAGTATTTATATCAACATCACTTAACGCCATAGCCATAAATCTATCTTCTGTTCCAGTGTTATCATTTGCTACTTTTATTACCTTATGAGTTCCAAACCCTTTTCTTGAATCATTCACCGTCATTGGGTCTGTATATTCTTCATCGCTTATTACATAAGTTTTAAAATTCTCATTACCTGTTAATGTTGGAAATGTGCATGAACTAGTATTTGAAGATGACCAAGTCACAGTATTGGTTTTCTCAG
This sequence comes from uncultured Clostridium sp., assembly GCA_946409935.1. Classification (GTDB taxonomy): domain Bacteria; phylum Bacillota; class Clostridia; order TANB77; family CAG-508; genus CAG-269. The sequence continues at coordinate 2,770 of CAMJYG010000002.1, forward strand.
CTGTTGAAGCTTGTGCCACTCTATCTGCAAACACAATAGCATATTCTGGATTTTGTGCGGTTCCTTTGTTTATATAATATCCTACTCCACTATCATTTGCAGTTGTTCCTAGTGTTTGTGGTTTTTTTGCGAATTTTGCTTTTATCACTACTGTTGTCGTTCCATCATTTGGTACTTCATAAATACATGAAGCATTTGTACTTATTGGTGTTGACGTTTCTGTGCCACCATCTTTTATTTCATACCATCCCACAAATTGGTAATCTGTATTCGTTACTGCAGCTGTTAATTCTATTGTACTGCCTTCTGCATATAGTGCATTTGTTATTTCTGTGGCTGTTCCTACATTTTCACTATCAGACGTGTTCACTACTTGTGTACTTACTGTTACATTTTTTAAAACAGTAACTTCACATTCTGCTGTTTTTCCACCTATTGAAGCCGTTATTGTGGCTAGATCTGTTGCCTCTTCGCCAACAGCTATAATTGCTGTTGCTTTTCCCTCCGCATTACAGTTAACTGTTGCTGTTGTAGTCTCAGTTGCTTTAAATACAACTTCGTTATTATTAGATGTAAATGTTACTTGCTCAGTTACTCCTTCTCCATTTACATCTGTTGATGTTCTATCTATTTTTACTTGTTTTTTTCCTTCTAGTATATATATTCTATAATATTTTCCATCTACAAATGCATACCATGAGCCTGTTGCTTCTGTTACTACTGGAGTTGCTTCTATGCTTTTCGTATCATCTCCTTGTGCAATGATTATAGTTGTTGGATTAATTAGTATACCAGTTATTGTTGGTGCATCCGTTGTTTTTAATTGTATATCATAATTATATTTTGTTTTATCCTGTAATTCTGTGCATACCACAGCTAAATCTAACTCTGTACTCGTTTGACCCGATAATCTCTTTATTAATTCAGCTGTATAAATTAAATTTGCCTGTTCCTCTATCTCTGCTATCTTCGTTGTGGTACTTGCATTCTGTACTTGTGATAATATTCCATTATCTCCTGTCAATGTGGCTATTGTTACTCCTGCTAATATCAATAACACGATTATTGTCACTATTAAAGCTATCAAAGTTATTCCAGATGTCCTTTTTTTGAAATCATAAACATATTTTTGCAATAAAGTTTCATTTGTTATTGATTTTTTTGTTTTTCCTACTTTTTCCATAGTTTCTCCTCCATTTTACTTTAGTTTTTACAAATACAAGCAATTGTATACATAGAATTTTTTCGTTTCTACTATGTGTACGCCACCTATGTTTGTATTATATAATTGAATATTTCTCTTGTCAATATTTATCGAATAAAATTGATATGTTTTTACATAGTATGTTTGTACTTAGTTGTCGTAATCAATTTTTAATGATAATATTTTATTGACATTTCAGTTTATCATGGATGTAGAAGTTTGAAAAATAATTACAATTTTGGCTACGTCAAATTTAATTCTTTTTCCAAACTGCTTTGAGCTTTAAGAAAGGAATGAGTTTAAAATATGGAAGAGTGGGGAAAGGTAGATTTAAAACTTGATGAATATCTAAAATCCCATCAAATTAGTCGTTCTAGTTTATCTAGAAATGCACAAATACATTATCAACAATTATTAAAATACTGTAAAAACGATATGCAAAAAGTAGATTTAAATTTACTAGCTAGAATTTGTAAAACAATAGATTGCGAAATAGGCGACATAATAGAATATATACCACCTAAACAATGTTAATATTATATTGTTCTTAACTTCAAAATTTTTTACTTATATTTTGTTTCATCTTAAGTTTCTTATTAGTCAATTATCTTTCCATCTTATTCTCTCATTTTTATTAATAGTAATCTAGCAATTTGTAACAATCCCAAATAACCGAAAATTGGATACAACGAACTTACTAAATTGGAAAAGCCAATTTTTGAAATTAGCACAGAGGTTATGCACATAATAACACTAATCTGTGTATAACTTTTTTTATTTTTAGTTGTATTTTGTAAAAAGCTTTCTCCAAGTGATATCGAAGTTGTAAAAATAGAACCCAAAACAATAAAACCATATATATATTTTAATATATAAAAAATCTTCGAAACTACATATACTGCAGGCATTTCTAATTTTGCTATATCTACATCAACTCTAACTAAAATTAAATAAACAAGTAGTGATAATATTACAATTATAAATGTACTTATAATACAAATTGCTAAAATTTGACTTTTATTCTTTATATATTTTTTAACAGTTACCAATACTGGTATTAAAAAAATACAATTATAACTACTATATAAAATTGCACTTAAAACATAATTTGAATTATTAAATCTTATAATATAATTTTCTAAATTCAATATATTTATATCTTTTAAATTTATTAATCCAATAATAATTAAAAAAATTATTAAAACAGGTACTAAAAATTCATTAGCTTTAACAAATCCTTTTACACTTGTCATAAATATACATAAACATAAAATAGATAAAATTGTACTACCTATTAAACTATTAATTCCAAATTGTTGTTCAAAATACGCACCAAAACCAGCTATCATAATAAAAAAAGTCATTAGTATTAATGTATTTATTACTATATTAATAACATCTTTTGTTTTTTCATAATTTTTCTCACTTTTTCCCTTTAATAAGATATCTAAAAAGTCTTTATATGTATTTATTTCATTTGTATTAATTATGTGCAATGCCTTGTAAATTACAAAACCTACAATAAAACATGATATGAAAATACCTATTATTCCCTCTATTCCATAAGAAAAGAAAAATAGATACATTTCTTGACCAGAAGCAAAACCTGCTCCAATCATTGTCCCTAATATTACAAATACAATTTTCATTATATCTTTCTTCACTATAAACATATTCCTCTCACGCTTTGTACAAAATGCAAATGTTTGGAAAAGAATTAAATTTTGGCAAGGAAAATTATAATTATTTTTCAAACTCGTATTTTCATAAAAACTCCCATAATATTATATGGGAGTTTTAAATAATTATTCTTATATTTGTTTTTTAACAATAAAATTTAATTTCATCTGTTCCATAAAAACTTTTCCATTCAGAAATTATAAAGAAAAAATTATATTGTATGGCTTTGAATAATTTATTTAAGTCGTGTTTAGGAATTTTACTATTATTATTTGCTAAAATGCAATCTCCATTTTTAGTAATCCACACTTTTGTGGAATTAGCACTTGGATTTCCTTTACAAATATGTACATGAATTGGTTCAAAATTTTCATTTGCCCAAAAGAAAATAGTATATCCCAAGTAATTAAACAAATTAGGCACTTTGGATTCCTCCATTTCTAGCTATATCAAAGAAGTATGCAGCACCTCTTTCAACTACGCTTTTGAAAATCTTAATTTCCTCATCAGTATAATGCCCATCTCTTTTCACTATATCATAACTTGGTAATTCAAATATCACTGTATCAAATCCATATTCCTTTGGTCTTTCGAAACACACTATAATATATTCTTCTCCATTTTCTTTCTGTCGAATATCAGAAGACACTACCAATGTTCCGTCTGAATATGTGACAAATTCATGCATCATCTAGGATTCCCCCTTATTTATTTTTTTCTTCTTCTTATTATCCAAATTACAATTCCAACTAAAATAATTAAACCTGGAACTGCAAAAATAATTGCTCTAACTATAATATCTTGTTCTTGTGTTGCAGTATAAGTAACAGTACCTGTACTCTTTCTTGCAGTTATATCTTCTTCTCTATCTACCAAATATGCAATAGAATTTAAAGCTAAATCTTTGTTATAAGCTAATTGGATAGCTCCTGCTTGTGAAGTTTGGCTAATTGGATAATCTGTTACAAAATAATTTTCTCCATAAATTATTAATTTAGACTCTAGCTTGCTTTCTCCTGTTTCTTCATTGGCATCTTTTACAGTTTTATGAAGTTCTGCACCTACTAAAAATGTACCTTTGTCTTCACCTTCTACTGGATTTGTGGATTGAATATTAAAGTTTGTTCTAAAATATGATCCTTCACTTGCAAGTAATAAGTCATTTTTTTCAACCTTTAATTCTTCTAATTTGTCTGTATCTATATTTATTTTTGTTGCATTTATTAAAACAACACCTATTGAATTTGTAATATCTTTTGTTACTGAACTATATTGAACTTCTGGAATTATTAAATCCTGTGAACCTGTCATCATGTGGCTTACATCTGTTTCTCTTATTATTCCAACTTCAAATGGTTTTACTCCATATAGTTCTAATATTTTATTTACATTTGGTAATTCTTTTTCTTGTGTTATTGCTGAATTTAACCATAATATATTTTTTCCAGAATTAATATATTCTGTTATTGCATTTGTTGCTATATCGTCAAAATCTTTATTTGGAGTTGTTATAATTAATGTATCGCAATCATCTGGAATTTTACCTGTTGAAATAACATTAAGTGTATCCATTTCAGTTACTTCATTTCCTAAATAAATACTTAATAGTCTCATATTTTGTGATAATGAATATTCACTATATCCTTCTAAGAAATATACTTTTGGAATTTTAGGACTTGTTACAGAAAGAATTGAGCTTGTTAACTTTTCTTCTGCAATACTTATTTTTTCATATGTTGTCATATCATAAGTTACTAAATCATTTGCTGTTAATACTTTAGATTTTTCTCCACATTCTACAATAATTCCTTGTGTTCCACTTTCAATTCCATATTTACTAGCTAAATCAGGTCTATTATTTATATCTACCGCTTCTGCTACAATCTTTTCATTTACTTTTTTATATTGTTTAGCTAAATCTAAATTAGAATCTTCATCTGTATATCCAATAAAATATATGTTTACATCTTTATCTATATTTTTAACTTTTTCTTTGCTCTCATCTGTTAAAGTATATAATTTTTCTTGTGTAAAATCTAATGGTGTTAACTCCAAATTTTGCATTAAAACATTTATTCCTAAAAAAGCAGCTATAATTGCTAAAACTAAAAATAAAGTTTTGGTTCCATCTACAAGCCATCTTTTTTTGATGATTTCTATAAATTTACTTGGCTTTTTATCTTTTTTAGTTTTAATCATCGCTTTTTCAAGCTTTACTGTTTTTTCTTGATTTTTCTTTTCTTTATCTTTTTTCAACTTTTTTTCCTCCTCTACCTTACACTTTTTCTTCTTTGCATAAATATTATTGTAAGTAATAAACATGATATACTAAATGTTACAAATGTTACAGTATCTGCAATATCTATTTGTCCTGTTGGAAATTTAGAAAACATATTTATTAAAGAAAAGTTTGTAAATATTGAGCTAAATTGAGGTAAGAACCATGTTAATATAAAAAATCCTATTGTTACCACTCCTGCAATAATTTGATTTTCTGTTATACTTGATGCAAGAATTCCAAATGATATATATGAAATTGCTAATAACAAAAATCCTAATAAAGTTACTAATGCTGTTGTTATATGAGGATTTCCAAAAAAGCTTAATATTCCAAAATACATAAATGTACAAATTTCCGTAATAACAACTATTAAAGTAGCTGCTATAAATTTACCTAAAACAACTTTAGTTATATTAAGTGGAGATGTTAATAAAATTTGCTCTGTACCACTTTTTCTTTCTTCTGCTATTGTTCTCATAGTAAGTATTGGAACAATAAATGTTAATATTGTTGCTCCAGAATAAAATATGTATTCAAAATTTGTACTTTGATAATTAAAAACATCTATATAGAAAAATATACTAAACATAATTAAAAATAATCCTATAAATACATATCCTATTGGAGAATAAAAATATGATTTAAATTCTTTTTTTATAACTGCCCACATCTTAATTATTTCCTCCTTCTATTAATTTCATAAAAGCATCCTCTAATGTACTATCTGCTTTTTTCATTTCAAATATTGTAATATTCTCTTTCGCAAATTCTGCAAAAATAGTTTTCCTTAAGTCGATATCTCCATTTGCTTCTATTGAATATTGCTTTGTTCCATCATCATTCTTTTCTATTAATTTGATATCTTTTATTTCTTTTATCTTTCCCTTTAATTTTTCAACTTTATCTTCTGTGTCTTCTACTGTTACATATATGCAATTATTAGATGTAACTTTATTTTCAAGGTTTTGTGGTGTATCAACTGCTACTATTTTCCCTTTATTTATAATAATTACTTTATTACATATTTGACTTACTTCAGATAATATATGTGAACTTAAAATAACTGTATGTGTTTTCCCAAGCTCTTTTATTAAACTTCTAATTTCCGTAATTTGTTTTGGGTCAAGACCTACTGTTGGTTCATCTAAAATTAATATTTTAGGCTCTCCAACTAATGCTCCTGCCATACTAACTCTTTGTTTATATCCTCTTGATAAATTTTTAGTTAACTTGTTTTGTACATCTTTTAAACCTGTTTGTTCAATTATTTTTTGAACTTTCTCTTTTCTTTCTTTAGAATTTACTTGCTTTATCTCCGCCATATATGTTACAAATTCTTTTACTGTTAAATCTGTATATAATGGTACTCCTTCTGGCATATATCCTATTTCTTTTTTAGCTTTTTTTGGTTTTCTTGACATATCAAAACCATCAATTATTATTTCTCCTTGTGTTGGTTCAATAAATCCTGTTATCATATTCATTGTTGTACTTTTACCAGCACCATTTGGACCAAGTAAGCCTACAATTTCGCCTTCTTTAATTGTGAAGCTAATATCATCTACGGCTACTGCTTTTCCATACTTTTTTGTAACATTTTTAACTTCAATCACAAAAAATTCCTCCTTTTAAAACCTTATAATCATTTAATCCCTAACATAGTATCATTTTATACTTTCAATGTAAAGCATTTCACAAAAAATTCACATATTTAATATAAAACCCCTTGACACCCTCAACTTTTTATGCTATTATAGTTATTGTTATTTAGCAAATGGGTCAGTAGCTCAGTTGGATAGAGCACAGGCCTTCTAAGCCTGGGGTCGGGGGTTCGAATCCCTCCTGGCTCACCATAACAGTCTTATACGAACCCGTAGTAGTATGAGAATTAAAAAAAATAATATCAGTTTTAAGCTGATATTATTTTTTTATTTTAAATTTTCTGGGTTTAATGGTTTTAATTCTTCCAATACAAATCTACCATCTTTTCTAATTAATATATCATCAAAATATATTTCCCCTCCGCCATATTCAGCTGTTTGAATACAAACTATATCCCAGTGTATATTTGATCTATTTCCATTATCACTTTCTGCTAATGCTGTTTCAGGAGTAAAATGAAAACTACCTGAAACTTTTTCGTCAAATAATGTATCTCCCATTGTATTTTTCACATATGGATTAAGTCCAAATGCAAATTCTCCAATATATCTTGCTCCTTCATCTGTATCTAATATTTGTCTCCTTTTCTTAACTATTTCCTAATAAAAATTTTTCTATATTCAAATGAATAATTCCATTTTGACTATAATCAATTTTATCCATCGTTATTACATACTTTGGATAATTATCTTTTACATAATCAAATGCACCAAATTCTCTTTTTATTACTTCGTCACTTGATAAATAGTCTGCTACTTGTATATATTCTCTTTCCCCAAATTTATCAATAACAAAATCAACTTCTCCCTTTTCTGTCTTTCCTATATATACATCATAACCTCTTGCTATTAATTCATTATATACAATATTTTCTAATCTCCCACCTGTTTTCTTTTCTATTGGTGAACTCTTTAAAGTTAGTAATCCTAAATCTGTTAAATAATATTTTTCAAGTGTCGCCATTACACTTTTACCTCTGATATCATATCTATTAACTTTATTAAAAATAGATGATGTAGTTATATATTCAATATAATTCATTACAGTATCAACTGATGTACTTATTTTTTCATTTTTTAAATATCCAGCTATTGAATTAGAAGATAGTATTCCTCCAACATTTTCCATCATAAATTGTATAATTCTATTTAATAAATTTATATCTTTTATACTGTTTCTTTCTACTATATCTTTTAATATGATTGCATTATATAAATCTCTTAAATACATTTTTCTCTCTATCTCGCTATTAGTATTATATATTAATGGCATTCCTCCCCATTCAATATATTCTTCTAATGCTTTTTCGGTTATTTCTTCATTTTTTGATTTTTTTAATTCTAAAAATTCTGAATATGTAAATGGCATCATTTTTATACTAATAAATCTTCCCGTTAGTACTGTTGCTAATTCTCCTGAAAGTAATTTACTATTTGATCCGGTAATAAAAATACTAACATCCATGGTTGCTCTAAATGAGTTTATAACTCTTTCAAAATCTTTTACATTTTGAATTTCATCAAAAAACAAATAATATTTACGGTTATCTTTTATTTTCTCTTTTACATATTTATTAAATTCTTTGGCTTCTGTATATTCTATAAAATCGTAGTCTTCAAAATTTATATATATTATATGATCTTCTTTTATACCTTTTTGTTTTATTTCTTCCATTATTTGATGTAACAATACAGATTTCCCACATCTTCTTATTCCCATAATTACTTTAATAAGCTCGCTATCATAAGAATCTCTTATTTTTTTTAAATATAATTCCCTCTTTATCATTAATTTTCACCTCTTGATTTATTATAGCATATTATTATTCAGAAGTAAAATTTTTCTGTCTACATTCTAAAAACTTTTTATTTTTTTATCTTTTTCGACTAAATATAGAATTTTATAATAGATTCCTAAATAAAATAATAAAATTTCGTATTTGTTAAGTTTCGGTTCAATATAAAATTTTTACAAAGAATTGCATTAACATGAAATATTTTAGCACCAAAAAAGTGTATTAGAAAAAGGAAGGTTTTTATGCCTTCCTAAAATTTATATTTATATCTTTCCGAAATTTTTTGTAAAGTTTGAGTTTCTAACGCATTAGTATTTATTTTTGATAAATATTTTTCTAAAAATTTTTTTCCAATTTTAAAATGTTTCATTTCAAAATATAAAATAAATAGTATAAAATTAAGCATGTTTTTTGTTTCTAATTCAGGAATTTTTTTTATTAATAAAATCAATTCATTAAGATCATATTTTTCATTAAACGCTAAAAACATTTTATCTAATATTTCTTGTTCAGATTCATTTTCATAGGCAGCTATTATTGCATCATAATATCTCCATTTTTCATCACCTATGTTATCTTTATATTCCTTTATCAAATTTTTTATTTTTGTTATTTTTCTTCCATTATAAAAATAACAAATGCCTAATTCTTTATAGTAAAACGGAGTTTGAATCGTTTTATATATATTTGACTTTATAAGAATTTTCTGAATTTGTTTGTAATCTATTTTTTTATTTTCAGATATTTTATTTATTTTTTTAATACATGAAATATAACACATTTCATTTATATGTTCTAATAGAAAATCTTTATTAACATCATTCGTATTATTCTTTAATGCAGTTATAAGTTTTTCTCCGATTTTTTATTGTATCATCATAGTTGCCAGTTATAAATAAATGTAATTCTATATATAAATAAAATGAAATATTATATATTTGATAATTAAGTAAATTATATGTTTCAAGTATATTTTGATTAGAATATTTATAGTCAGAAAATTTTTGTGTTAAACTTTCAATGTCAAACTTTAGCTTTTTTCGTATCCTTCTGCTAAATTTTGATTTATCAAATGAATAATTAATATCGATAACATAGTCTGTCCTACTATCAATTATATTAGATTTTATTTTAAACTCTAATAATAGTGCACAATTACTTTTCTTTAATAAAATATCATCAGAAAATTTCAAGCTTCTTTTTGTAGCCTTATAAGGAATTATATGATATTTAAAATATGAAGTTTTATTTTTAGTGTATATGATTAATTCAGTAATAAATTTTTGATAAAATTCATTATAATCATCTTCATTGTTAGTTATTATTCTGACTAATATATCTTTTTTTGTATTAGAACGTGGAATTTTTTTTTCAGATATTATTAATATAATATAAATAAAAAAAAGCGTTAATATGCAAAAAATAATAAAAATATTTTTTATATTATTATTTATATCAATATTTGTAATTATAACTAATAATAGTACTATAAATAATAATAATATTCCCAATAGATTTCCACTATTTTTTTTTATAATTTTTACTACAAAATCTATAAATTCACTCATATTGCCTCCTCTTTTTATATTAATGTTACTAATATTCAAATAATAGCATAAAAATGCATAATTATCAATAACTGCATAAAAATAATAAAAACTTATCATTTTCATTTTGATAAGTTTTTTTATTTCTATATTTGATTTTCATTTATTTTTTTCACTTTATTTTCTAGCTTTAAGTATTCTATAAACTCTACTATAAGTACAAGAATAAAACTTCCAAAAAGCCATTTGGCAACATTGATAAAATATACATCAAAACCTTTAGGTAAAAATTCTATTTTTGAAATTATACCATATATTGCAAAATCAAATAATTCAAATTTTAACTTCTTTAATATATATTTTATTCTCTCTTTTTTACCATCTTTAGTCTGTTTCATATTAATAATAATATTATTTTTTTCTTTAAAATATAATTTTATCGATAACAAGAAAAATATAAATAATATACCTACAACTAAAATAGATGTTACAACAATTATATTTTCATTTGAAGTTAATTGTTCTATAAACGATTGTATTGAAAAAAATATTGGAAATAATAAAACAATAACAGCTATTATAAAATATCCTATATCATTCATCTTTTTGTTTATTTTAGATTCTTTTTTTGTTTCAATATCTCCAACTAAACTATCCATAGTAACTCCAAATAAATCCGCCATTTGTTTTAAATTATCTATATCAGGAAGTGATTGACCACTCTCCCATTTTGTTACAGCTTGTCTTGATACATTTAATTTCTCTGCTAGATTTTCTTGTGTTAATTTTGATTCTTTTCTTAAATATTTTAAATTTTCATTAAATTTCATAATAAATTTCATTCCTTTCTTTATTTCTATAACAACTTATATCGTTATAAATTTTTATTCTTTTATTAATATTTTTATTTAAATTATATATTTTAAAGTCACAAATTTCAATAACTAATGTAGAATACTAGCTACAAGTTAATGCTTTAATATTAACATTTTATTTTGCTTTTATAATCTAAAGTATTAACTAGTAACAAATAATAATTATACTTTAAATTAAAACTTGAATTTGACTATGTAATAATATAAAATTAATAGCACAAATTGTAATTACCTTCAATTTCATCAACTCCTTATGTTTTATTATAAAGTTTTTGATAAAAATTTAAATAAACTATTGTTTACATTTATGCTACTATTAGTTGCATCGTCCATTTTTACATTAAATTAAATCTAAATGAATAAAAAAACTTTAAATAATTATACTTTATGTAGTATTAAAAATTTACATAGTATATTTTTTTATTTATAATAAAAGAAACACTTTATTATATAACTTTATTCTTTAGAGGGGAATGATAGTAAAAAATGAAAAAGCTTGAAAATGAAAATATAAAAAATTTAGAAAAATCAATTATAGATAATAGCAAATTAGAAATAAATAAACTTTTTAAAAAATATGAAACATCACTAGATGGAATAAGCGTTGTTTTTGTAGATGATAAAATCGAAAAATACGGAAAAAATATAATAGATTTAAAAGAAAATAATACACTTTTTCATAGAATAAAAGAAGCATTTATAAATCCATTTAATATTGTTTTAACAATTGTTGCTATAATTACATTTATAACAGATGTTGTAATAGCAACTCAAAAAGATTATGCTACTTTTATTTTAATTGTAAGTACAGTATTAATTTCAGCTATTATATCTTTTAATGAGCAAACCAAATCAGATAATGCTGCTAAGAAATTGAAAAAAATGATTACAAACAATATGGAAGTAATACGAGATGGAAATCAAATTACTGTTGATATTGAAAATATTGTACCAGGTGATATCGTCAAATTATCTTCTGGCGATATGATTCCTGGAGATGTTAGATTTATTGAAACAAAGGACTTGTTTGTCGACCAAGCTTCTTTAACTGGTGAATCAAATCCTGTAGAAAAATTTTCGGTATTAAAAGAATTTGAGACAATAACAGATATTTCTAATATAGGTTTTTTAGGTACAAATATTGTAAGTGGCAGTAGTACCGCTATTGTTTTAGCAACTGGAAATGATACATACTTAGGAAGTATGGCAAAATCATTATACAGCGTAAATGAAAAAAATAGCTTTGAAAAAGGAATTGATGATATAACTAAAATTCTAATTAAATTTATGATTATATTAGTTCCTATAGTATTAGTGGTAAATTATTTTTCTGTTGGAGATATTTGGGCTTCATTAATTTTTGCAATTACAATTGCAGTTGGTTTAACACCAGAAATGCTTCCAGTAATAACAACATCTACATTAGCCAAAGGTGCGACTGAAATGTCAAAGAAAAAAACAATAGTAAAAAGGTTAAGTAGTATTCAAACATTTGGGCAGATGAATATTTTATGTACTGATAAAACAGGAACTTTAACAGAAGATAAAGTTATTTTAGAAAAATACATGGATGTATCAGGAAAAGAAAGTCTAAGAATTTTAAAACATGCATTCCTGAATAGCTATTTTCAAACCGGATTGAAAAATTTAATTGATACTGCAATTATTTCAAGAGCTGAAAAAGAAAACCTTAATATTTTAAAAGAACAATATATTAGAGAAGATGAAATACCTTTTGATTTTTCCAGAAGAAGAATGAGTGTTGTTTTAAGAGATGAAAATGGAAAAAGGCAATTAATAACAAAAGGTGCGGTTGATGAAGTTCTTTCAATTTGTTCGTATATTGATTTTGACGGTAACGCAATAGAATTAACCAGCGAATTAAGAAAGAAAGCATACCAAATATATGAAGAAAATAATAAAAATGGCTTAAGAGTACTTGCTGTTGCACAAAAAAATGAAATTCATGACGTAAATACCTTTGGAATACAAGATGAAAGTAATATGGTTTTAATAGGATTTGTAGGATTTTTAGACCCACCAAAGGAATCAGCAAAAGGTGCTATTGAAATTTTAAAAAAATATGGCGTAGATACTGTTGTTCTTACAGGAGATAGTGAAGGAGTTGCAATTAAAGTGTGTCAAAAAGTTGGCATCGATACAAAAAATGCACTTTCTGGCAAAGATATAGATAATATATCAGACGAAGAATTAAAAGAAAAAGTAAAAAATTGTCATTTATTTTCTAAACTATCTCCTTTACAAAAACAAAGGGTAGTTAGAATCTTCCAAGAAAACGGAAATACTGTAGGATATATGGGAGATGGAATTAATGATAGTCCACCATTAAAACAATCAGATGTTGGAATTTCAGTAGATACAGCAGTCGATATTGCAAAAGAAACTGCAGACATTATTCTTCTTGAAAAAGATTTAAATGTTTTAGAAGAAGGCGTAATAAATGGAAGAAAAACATTTACAAATCTATTAAAATATATAAAAATGGCTACAAGCGGAAATTTTGGAAATATGATTTCTGTAATTATTGCAAGTATTTTTTTACCTTTTTTGCCAATGCTTCCTGTTCACATTTTAATACAAAATTTGCTTAATGATTTTGCACAAATTGGAATGCCTTATGATAATGTAGATAATGAATACATTAGTCATCCTAAAACCTGGAATACAGACGGAATAAAAAAGTTTATGTTTAACTTTGGTTTAATTAGTACCGCATTAGATTTATTATGTTTTATAGTTTTATGGTTTGTATTTGGTTTTAATACTATAGAAAAGTCAGTAATGTTTCAAAGTGGTTGGTTTGTATTTGGAATATTATCACAAACTTTAATAATTCACTTAATTAGAACAAATAAAATGCCATTTATAGAAAGTAAATCTTCTAAGCAATTGTTAATTTCAACCTTTGCTGTAGTTGTAGCTACTATGCTTATTGCCTTTTCAAATATTTCTGTTATTTTTGACTTAAATAAATTACCTTATAGTTATATTTTATGGATTATTATATTAATGATAATATATATATTATTTATTCAAATTTATAAAAAAATTTATATAAGAAGTAACAGAGATTGGCTATAGAGCAAATCGGAAAGCCAATAAATTTGTAGTATGTTATTTTAAACTATATATTTTAATTAGCAACATATTATAAATAGCAAGGCTTTCCGTAAATTTGTTCCCGTGCGAAATTTTCGTCTAGAAAATTTCTGTGCAACGCTTAGGGCGAAGCCCTTTTTATACAATAGGAAAGGATTACTTTACTTTGAAAATAAAAAATTTTATTTTCACTTCGAGTTGCGTAGCTACTTTTGAAGCTTCATAGGGTTTCCTATTGTATAAAAAAACAGGTTGTATAAACCTGTTTTTTTATTCTAATATGAATTCAGCTAACTCATCATTATATGAATTTGTTTCATATTCTAGTGATATGCTTTTGCTATCTACTGGTACTTGGAAATATACTGATGCTTTTATTTTCTTTCCACTAGACAATGTTGATGAAAAAGTACCATTTTCTACTGACCAAAAACTATCGCAATCATATCCATCTGCATAACATGAAAAATAAGATGAAGAAACATATTTGTTTGAATTACCTACGTTTTCAATTTCAAAATCTGCTCTTATTATTTTATATCCATCTTTAATAGTTGCATATTTATTATAGTCTGTAAAATTTAAATCCTTTGATAGAAATGTAATTGCAAGAGTATCATTTTCAAATTTATCACCTATATAATATTTTTTGTTTATATTCTTGTTTAAAACATCTGTGCTTGAACTATTGTTATAATAGCTGTTATTTTCAATTTCTCTTACAGCTTCTTCTGCTCTGTCCATTAAACCACTTTCAGAAATTCCAGCTAATAAACCTCCTATAATAAAAACATATATAATTGTTATTATTATTGCTAAAATTGATATAATAATTCCAGCTAAACTTTTTCCTCTGTCCATTCCCTTTGCTAAAGAAATAATACCAAAAATTATTGATAATATTGCAAATATAACAAAAAATGCTCCTGCTACTGGTATAAAACTCATTATAAGTGATATAATTCCTAAAACTAATGATGCAATACCCATTTTAATTCCCCCTTTTCTTCATATTTCTTCATTATTATACAATATTTATCTTTTTTTTACAATCTTTTTGTTATAAATTGTTACAATTCACAACCGGTTTCGTTACTGTTCACAGCCATGATTTTATTCTTAAATGTTAATATATAAATATTTTGAAAATAAATCGAATGCAAATGGAATATTATTAGAAATTCTTATTTTAATAAAATGAGGGATGTTCATGGAAAAATCTGCAAGATTTTTAACATGAAAGAGGCTCATTTTATTAAATTAGAATTTCTTGAATATGTAATGCAACCGAGATTTTTTGAAAAATATTATATATTAACTTGAAGCAATGCAAAATCAGCTGTGAATTGTAACTACAAATCTTCCAATAGAATTTCTGCATTTAATTTTGACAAATTAAATTCTTGCCAATATTTCTTCTTATCTTCATACTCTTCCTTTCCAGATTTTAAATATTCTTTAACTCTCCTAGAAATATTTTTATCTTTGGCATTTAATAACCTCAACATTTCCTGGACAGCATCTGTTCCTGTATTTTCCATTAAATAATCTATATCTATTGTCCTTTTGCCGCTATTTTCAAAATATCTATCAATATTTCTTTTGGCTATTAAATTATCAATATTTATAAAATTAAGCACTACATACATTGTTGTTACAATTATTATACTTGATTTTAGCAAATTTATATTTTTTTCTAATATATACAATATAATAGGTATCGTTAGTATTACCTCTGTTGCTAATATAAAATATACAAATAGACGTAGATATGTATATCCATATTCTTGCTCATATAAATTCATTCTATAAAATGCTGATATTATAATAATTATTGTAAACACTATTATTAATAAGCTCATTATTTTTTTATAAATTTTAGAGTTTATTTCAATTTCTTTTTTATTTATATTTGCTACAAATAAAACACCAAAGTTTATGAAAGATACAAACATTAATTGAAAGAATCCTTCTCTTGCATATTCCGCATAATTAAATCCTTCTGCATTACCTATTTGTGAAAATAAACTTGTAAACTGTATTGTACTAAATATTAAATAAATAATATTTAATATTGTTAAAATTGTGTTTATTGTTATATTTTCTATTTTAATTCCGTGACTTTCTTGTTCTTCATCTTCTTGCGTAAACATTGTATTTTTTGAAGATATATTTATCAAAAAACCTGCAAAAAATAAAAATAAAATTATTATAACAGTAATTCTTCCTGCAATATTAGTTAATCCTGCAAAACTTTTAATTTTTCCTATTAATTCAAAAATTCCACTAAATAAATCCGCAAATATACTATCTGCTGACATCAATAAAATAATTACAATAGCTACAATTGGTAATGAAATTAATATAGCTTTTAATATTTTAAATATTTTTTCATTATTCTGATATTTTATATTTATTTTGAATTTTTTTAAATAGCTTAATACTTCAGCTATTGATTCTAATGTACCCATAATAATTGTTAGTATTTTATAAAAAAATTGTGGTATTTTAATCTTGTCTTTATTTAAATATATGCACATAATAAAAAATAAAATTATAATTGCAATTCCATTTATTTTTTTAAAAAATAAATTATTGAATATAAAATATGTAGCTCCTAATAATATTATCGGAACACTAAATCCAAGTGCTTTTTTATTTTTAATACTATCGTTTTTGTACATAGTATATATTAATATTGCAAATGTTGCTATTACAAAAATTAATACCGATATCCCCGGTTTTTTATCCCAAAATAATATAGACTGTAGTATGCTTAATATGATACTACCTATAATAATAGAATTCATATAATTCTCTCCTTTTCTTTTATCGTTTTTCGATAACCAAGAAAAGTATACTATGTTTATTTTTATTTGTCAATATTTTTTTATTGTTTTTCAATATTTTTCTTTTTTATCCTGATATTGCTTTTTCTAACTTTAAATTAGACAATTTCTTTCTTTTTGTATCACTATTAGTGTTACCTTAAATTCAATTTATAATATTATACGAAATTTATTTATCCATATTTTCCCTGTATTTTCAATGTAATTAAGTGTCGCTTCAGTTGCAGTATCAATGTGTTCAAGATTTTTCTTCTTATTGTTATACTTATACTAATACTTAAAATTAATTAGGAGGTTCATTATGGATTCAATTTCAAAATCAAATATTGATAAAAATTTCGGTAAAATATTACGCGATTTTCGTATAAAAAACAATCTTACTCAAGAACAATTATCCGAAAAACTTGGAATTTCATTAAAATATATTTCTAGAATTGAAAATGGAAATAATGGAATAAAAACTCAGACTCTAATAAATTATATGAATATTTTAGGTATTACTCCTGATATTTTATATCAACCTTTTATTACCAATAAAAATGTTTCTCAAAATATTATAATTTCTGAAAAAATAATTTCGCTTACAGAAGAAAAAAAGCAGTTTTTAATTTCTATAATAGATTTATTGGCAAACATGCAATAATCGCAAGATTTTAATTATTCATATTCACAGCTTATAAGATTTGAAGGCCGTGCCAAATTTTCTTGGAGAAAATTTTTGTGAAAATGCGTAGAGCAAAGCTCTTGTTCTACAACAGAAAGGTCAGCATGATTTTCCTATTGTAGAACAAATCGGAAAGCTATTAAATTTGTAGTATGTTATTTTAAACAATAAATCTTAATTAGAAACATATTATAAATAGTAAAGCTTTCCGTAAATTTGTTCTGGCGCGAAATTTTCGTCAGAAAATTTCTGTGCAAACCTAGGCGTAGCCTGTTCTACAATAGAAAAGTCAGTATGACTTTCCTATTGTAGAACAATTAAAATCTTACGCTTTTTCCTTTTATTCTTGCCAAAATGCTTTGTATGTTTTATATGCTGAATAAATATCATATTTGCTTGTTACTTCATAAGGTGCATGCATTGACAAAACTGGAACTCCGCAATCAATTACATCCGTACCTTTATTAGCTAGTATATATGCTATTGTTCCCCCTCCGCCGATATCAACCTTACCTAATTCAGTTAATTGATATTTAATATCATTTTTTTCTAATACATTTCTTACCCAAGCAACATATTCAGCATTTGCATCTGAAGCTCCAGATTTTCCTCTTGCTCCTGTGTATTTTACTAAGGCAATTCCTTTGCCTAAAAATCCAGCATTTGTTTTATCTGATACAGATGCATATATTGGGTCATAACCTGCATCAACATCTGATGATAACATTTTTGAAAAACAAAATACTCTATCTAATAAATTTGGTCTATTTATTCCTAATTTATTTAAAATTTCAGAAATAAAGAATTCAAACATATGTGATTCCATACCTGTGTTACCCATACTTCCAATTTCTTCTTTATCTGATAAAATACAAACTGCTGTATTTTTAACATTTTTTAATTCCATCATAGCTGCTAGAGATGTATATGCACACACTTTGTCATCTTGACCATATGCTGCAACCATACTCTCATCAAACCCCATGCTTCTTGCTCTAAAACATGGAACCAATTCAATTTCTGCACTTGTTAAATCCGCTTCTACTATTCCATACTTTTTATTTAAGATATTTAAGATATTTAGTTTTACCTTTTCAGATAATTTATCTGAATCTTTATCTTCTTTATATGGAATACTTCCTATTAGAAGGTTTAAATTTTCACCTTCAATACCATTACTTAATGTCTTTTTCATTTGCTCTTGAGCTAAATGTGGTAGTAAATCTGTAATAGTGAAAATTGGATCATTTTCATCTTCTCCAATATTTATTTCTATTTTTTCTCCGCTTGTTTTTACAATAACTCCATGTAAACTAAGTGGTATTGTTGTCCATTGATATTTTTTTATTCCTCCATAATAATGTGTTTTAAAATATGCAAAACCTGTATCTTCATACAATGGATTTGGTTTCAAATCTAATCTTGGGGAATCAACATGTGAACCTATAATATGCATTCCATTTTCTATAGTATTTTCGCCTATTACAGCTAAATACATACTCTTTCCTCTATTTACAAAATATATTTTGTCACCTGGTTTTAAAGATTCAAATTCCATTATATCTTTATAGCCATTTTCATCAGCTAGTTTTCTTGCTTGCTTAATAAATTCTCTTTCTGTTTTGGCTTTATTTAAAAAGTCCATATATTTTTTTGAAATTCCATAAATTTCTTGCATCTGGTTTTCATCAGCTGACTCCCATCCATTTTTTTTCTTATTAAAAAGTTTTTCTTTTAATTCTTCTCCCATTTTAAACTCACATTCCTTTCTCGCTTCGTTTGGAAGGCACACATAGCGTTTGAAAAAAATCAAAGTAGACATTTCTAAAATTATATTTTTTCAAACTTTTCCTTCTTTTATTTTATACTATATCACTATATAAAATATTTTTCCAGTTTTTTTATAATTTATTCTAAAAAAATGGTTATACTAACTTAAAAAGAAAGGAATGTTTACAAAAATGAATTCTATATGGTTAGACTCAATAAAAAATAAAAACCAATTTGAAACTTTATCTAAAAATTTAGAAACAGACATCTGCATTATAGGAGCAGGAATGTTTGGAATAACTTGTGCATATTATTTAAACAATTTAGGCTTTGATGTTACAGTTTTAGAAAAAGATGACATATGTTCAAAAACTACTGCATTTACTACTGGAAAAATAACAAGCCAACATGGATTATTTTATAATTATTTAATTAATTCTTACGGAAATGCATTTGCTAAAGATTATTTAGAATCTAACGAAAGTGCAATTAAAAATATAAAAAATATTATAGATACTGAAAAAATAAACTGTGATTTTGAATACCAAAATAATTATGTTTATACTACAAAAAAATCTGAAATATTTTCTATAAAAAAAGAAGTTGATTCTGTTAATTCTTTAGGTTTTAATTGTGACTTTGTAACTAAAACCGGCCTTCCCTTTGAAATAGAAGGAGCTATATGCTTTAAAAATCAGGCTCAATTTAACCCTTTAAAATATATTCATGGTTTATGTAAAAAAATAATTAACAATAATGGAAAAATATTTACTCACACAACTGCAATAGACATAAAAAAGGATGAACAGAATTATTTAGTATTTACAGATAAAAACTATGTTAAAGCAAAGTTTGTAATTGTTGCAACTCATTACCCATTTCTAAAAATTTCTGGCTTATATTTTACAAAAATGTATCAATCTACATCATATATTATAGCAATTGATCCTAAAAAAACATTAAACAATGGTATGTATATTAATAATTCTGCTCCTATCTTCTCTTTTAGAACAGCAAAATTTAATAATAAAAATATATTATTAATTGCAGGTTCGGATCATAAGAGTGGAAAACCAACCTCTTACAAAGATAGTTATGGCGTTTTAGAAGATATAGCCAAAAAATATTATCCTAATTGTGAAATTTTATATAAATGGAATACTGAAGATTGTATTTCTATCGACAAAATTCCCTATATAGGTAGCTATTCTCTTTCTATGCCAAATGTGTTTGTTGGTACTGGTTTTAAAAAATGGGGAATGACTTCTTCTAATGTAGCTGCAAATATTATTGTAGATAAAATATGTAATAAAACTAATAAATACGAATACATGTATAATTCATCTCGATTAAAACCTATTAAAAATTTGGATGAATTTAAAAATATGATGGTTCAAAGCACTAATTCTTTATTTCTTGATAAATTAAAATCTCCAAATATGTCTTTTGAAAAAATAGCTATTAATTCTGGAAGTATTATTGAAGTTAATAATGAGAAGGTTGGAATTTATAAAGATACTTCTGGAGATATCCATGCTGTAAAACCTATTTGCACTCATCTTGGTTGCTTACTTTCTTGGAATGACCTAGATAAAACATGGGATTGTCCTTGTCACGGTTCTCGTTTTGATTATGACGGAAAAAATTTATATAATCCTGCTTTTAAAAATCTAGAAGTTTATAATTTGTCAGATTAATTAACGTTTAACATCTTATTGTTAAATGCGGTGTGCCATAGATTATTTTATACTAGCGTTAAAAAATACTTTATTGTCTTTTTTATATCTAAATTGTATTTTTTATTGACTTATAACTGTTTTTTTGCTACAATGCCAATAATAAATCATATATTTATATGTTTATTTTTTGTTTATTGAACTAGATTTCTCCTTATGACAGTAATCTAGTTCTTTTTTTATATAAATTAATAAGCTATTTATGTAAATTATGCTATACAAATTGGGCAAGATGTTCGACTTCTTAAAATATGTAATTTCTGTAATAAGGCTTTTATTGCTAAAAATCCTAAAGCAGAATATGATACATATAATTGTAATAATAAGGCTAACGTTTATAAAAGTAGGGCAAAAAGCTCAAATATGGTACATACTTATAAAGGTATTGCGGTTAAATTACCTAGTGATGATATTTCAGATGATTTAGCGAAAAATCTAACTAAAAGAAAAACTAAATAATAGAAATTGCTTTGATTTTATTGTTTTTGGGACGATTTCAGAGTATAATGTTTCTATCCTTTCAAAAGGAAATCTTTTAAGTAATTGCGAAACTAAATTTTAAAATTAAGGTGACATAGATCCAAAAAGATATCCTTTATCATTTGAAGATTTGGTTAAAAATTTAAAACAACGATATCCTAATTTTAAACAAGACCGAGATTTTCATGAATTAAATAAGAAACTTAGAAATAAACAGATTAATGGATATCAAAGATTTCTAAATAATAAAACAAAGTCTGGTACTTGTAGATGGCAGTATAGTTCAAATATATTAAATGACTTTGATAAATATTACAAAAAGTAGGTGATTATGATAAAAAGACTTAACATATTTATAGATGAAAGTGGGGATTTCGGTTTTGTAAATGGTAGTTCAGACTTATATGCTGTATCATTTACAATACACGAAAGCGATAATTCAATAGCAAACGAACTACAATATCTAAATGACAGATTAAGCAAATTAGAATATGATGGAATGCTTCATTTAGCTTATTTAATCGCAAAAAGAGGAGATTATTCTTCTTTTGACTTAGAACAAAGACAAAAGATATTCTGGACTATATTTAATTTTGCTAGAAAAGTTCCTGTTAAATTAAAAACAATAATACTTGATAAAAGATATATAAATAGTAAAAGTCAATTAAATAAAGCTATATCAATAGAAGTAAATAAATTTATAAATGAAAATAAGAAGTATTTAGATTCATTTGATAAAATTGTAATTTACTATGATAACGGACAAGAAACATTAGCAACTATTCTAGATATTATATTTGCTACAAATGAGAGAGTTGAAAGAAGGATTGAATTTGATCATGTTAAAAAGAGATTATTCCAAGTATCTGATATGCTTACATTTATTGATAAGTTAGATTATAAATTTCACAACAATATGCCTTTTACTAATGCAGAAAAATATTTCTTTAGTAATAGTGATATTCAATACATAAAAAGAAAATTGAAAAATAAAAGATTATAACATTATAAAAAGCCATTCGTTTGAATGGCTTTTTGCGACGACTACCGTCAGCACGGGTCAGGTCCTAATCTAGTAAACTATTTCAGACCAAGTAGAATAATATCTACAATATATATTATTCCTTAATTTATTTAATTATACACCCAAAATTAAAAAATGTACATAGTTTTTTAAAATTTTATGTTTTTTTAACATTTTACTATTTTCTTCAATTTGTTTTTACCAAATTGAATTACTAAGCCATTTTCAATTTTTATTATTTTATTTATATCAGTTTCTAAATTAGAATTAATTTTTATGCCATTTCCTTGTATCATTCTTTTAGCTTCACCTTTAGAGTTAGCAAAATTGATTTTTATCAATAATTCACAAATATTCATTTCGTTTTCTGATATATTAAATTCTTCAATATCTTCAGGAATACTTCCTTTGGCAACTATAATTATTCTTATTATATTTATTATTATTAGGTCGTAATTTTTCCGATTCTTGATTCGTAAAATTTCCGTTTCTTGAATCGTAATTTTTACGAGTCATAAAATTGCTAGTAGGTTCATGATTTATTTTACCTACATATATAATATTGTTTTTCTTAAAGCCTTGTCTTTTTTCATAAATAAGTTTGCAATCTGTTAATTGCTTAAAAGATTTTGTAACTGTTTTATCAGATAAATTTAATTTTTCTTGTGCTTCTTTTCTTGAAAATATTAGAAATATATTTCCATCTTCATCTACCCATTTATTTTGCATAGATATTGATAATCTATCAAGTAATAATGCATATAGCAATTTACTTTCTGCTGATATATTTTTATAATATGGGTTTTTAAATAATTCTTTTGGAATTTGGTAGAAAACATTTTCAAGATATTCATTTATTTTATAAGGTATAAAATCCATAGCAATAGCTCTCCTTTCAGTTTTGTTAAATTCTGCTGAAAGTATTTAAATATCAATGAATTTTGTTTTGCGGAACATTGCGGAACATTTTTTTATGCCTTAAAAATTTTTGCAGAACATTTTGCGGAACAAAATAATCGGATTTTTGAGAATTTTTTAAGATTTTTTAGAATTGAAACAAAAAAATACTATTCTCTAAAAATCCTAGAAAATAGTACTGTTGATATTGATTTG
The DNA here is from genome assembly GCA_946409935.1 of uncultured Clostridium sp. Taxonomy (GTDB): domain Bacteria; phylum Bacillota; class Clostridia; order TANB77; family CAG-508; genus CAG-269. Next base: position 26,570 of record CAMJYG010000002.1, read on the forward strand.
CTATTTTTAAATTCTGATGAATTCTATTAAAAAATAGCTATTTTTTGGTCGAGGTGACAGGGATCGAATTGGCTATAAGCTAGTAGTATCAGTGATTATAAAATTGCTGAATGTACTTTGAATGCAAATCGTGTATTGCACTTATGCACTCGTTTTTTGTAAAAAATAAACTAGGTGTTCGCAATCCACCTAGTTTGGACATATAATCGACATCTTTCGATTAACTTAAGTCAAAAACAGTATACAACTTTTTATAATACATGTCAAATATTTATAACAAATGTATTGAAAATGTATTGAAAATGTGTATAAAATGTGATACAATACATATAATAGAGTAATAGGAGGTGTTTAAAATGGCTAAAACAGATACTTTACACATTAGAGTTGAACCAAGTGTAAAACAAAAAGCCGAAGAAACATTAAATGATTTAGGATTATCAATTACGGATGCTATTAATGTATTTTTGAATCAAGTAATATTAAATGATGGTATTCCTTTTGAAATAAGAAAACCTAAATACAATAAAGAAACTATTCAAGCAATAGAGGATACTAAAAACGGAAAAAATTTAAGTAAAACTTTTGATAGTGTAGATGAAATGTTTGAGGAGTTGGATAAATAGTGCTAAAAGTAAGGTATAGTAATCAATTTAAAAAAGATTATAAATTAATACAAAAAAGAGGATATGATGTTAATAAATTAAAAGAAGTTGTTAAATTATTAGCAGAAGGCAATCCATTACCAGAAAAATATAGAGATCATAATTTAACAGGTAATTATAAACGGATTTAGAGAATGTCATATTCAGCCTGATTGGTTGTTAATTTATGTTATTGAAGATGATAAAATAACATTAACAGTGTCAAGAACAGGCTCTCATTCAGATTTATTTTAAAAAGTTTAACTAAAATACTACACAAAAAAGTATAGTAAAAAAAGTCTATACAAAAAAGTCTACATTGTATTATGCTTTTTGAGTGATATAATGGATATAATGAATTCATTAGGGACACGAAAATCTCGTGTTCTTTTTTGTTACTTAAAAAGGAGGTATTTATGGAAAACTTATTGAAACAAGAGCTTATAAAAAATGCAGTAGCAAAGTTAGATGAGCCATGGAAAAATCTAACTGTAAAAGATGTTGCAAAAGACTTGAAAATGGGAGAAAATCTTGCAAATGAATTATTTAAAAGAAAAGATTTTCCGTCTGTTAATATAGGGAAAACAAAAACAATATCTAAAATTGCTTATGAGTTGTGGAAATTAGAAAAAAGAGAACCTGAATATCGAAAGAAAAGAGGTTACTGATGAATAATAATTGTAAGGAAATAAGAGTCTTAACTGAAATTTTACAAGTTAAAGATTTAACTATAACTGAAAAAATAATATTATCACAAATAGATGCACTTGACCACAAAGAAGGATGCTTTGCAAGTAATAAATACTTTGCAGAGCTTTTTTTATTATCTAAAACACAAATATCAAAAATAATATCAGACTTAAAGAAAAAAGGTTGGATATCTGTAAAATATGTAAATAAGGAAAACACAAGAGCAGTGGATAAAAGAATTATAAAAATAAATCGACCACCCTATCCAACTAGAGTTAAAGAGGGTATTAAAGCAGAGGACAATACTCCTATTAAACCACAGTTTAAAGATAATAATAAATATATAAATAATAAGAATAGTTATATGAATTATGAACAAAGAGATTATTCGAATTTTGACTGGGAGAGTTTGTATGCAAACAACCCTGAGAATATGAAAAAATTTTATGATAATTTTTAAATGAGGAATGTATATGGCAAAAAGAAATAGAGGAGAAGGAACTATTTATTATTCAGCAGCAAGAAAACAATGGATAGGTCAATTTACTAAAACAATTGCAGGAGAAAAGATTAGAAAAAGTGTATATGGTTCCACTAAAAATGAAGTATCTGAAAAGCTATTAGATTTAAGAGTTGAAATGAAAGATATAGATTTTATTAAAGAAAAAGGTATGCCTTTAATTCAAATAATGGAATTGATAAGAGATAAAAAATATAATTCTAATAAAATAAAAGATGGACAATATAGTAGAATCACTAAAACTATTGAAAAAATACAAAGTAGCAAAATTGGAAAAATGAATATTAAAGATATAACTGCAGATGATATTCAAGATTTTCTAAATGATAATAAAGAATATAGCAATTCTACAATAAAGAAATTATATGAACAGTTTAATCAAGCCTTTGAATATGCTATAAGAAATAAATACATAAAAGATAATCCAATGCGTGAAGTAATAAAGCCTAAAAGTATAAAACAAGATAAAGAGGTTAGAGCATTAACAATAGATGAACAAAAAAAATTAAGTGATTATTTATTTAAATCATCTATAAAAGATGAAAAATATAAAAATGTTTTTTTAATTCAAATGTATTTAGGTTTAAGAATTGGAGAAACACTTGCTTTAACAAAAAATGATATTGATTTAGTACAAAAATTATTATTCGTAAATAAAACAACAACTATCGGGAAAAATGGTGAAACTATAATTGGAGATTCTACAAAAACTTATGCAGGTAGAAGAAGTGTTCCAATACCCAATTTTATGATACCAATATTTAAAGAGCAATTAGATATTTCAAAAAATAATAGAGATAATTATTTATTTTTAAATGATGATAAATTAATTACAAATTCTGCTTGTAATAGCAGATTAAAAAGAATTATAAATGATATATTAGGTTGGCAAAATAATTCATTTTCTTCACATAGTTTAAGACATACTTTCAGAAGAAATTTATATTGATGAAGAAGATGACGAAATGGAGTTTTAATAATAAAGCAAGATTCCCACTTGTCCGTACAAGTGAGTTTGATCTAGTGTAAACACATAAAAAATTAGAACAGAAATTCAAATCTGTTCTAATTTTGATTTTTATTTTGTGAAGAATATCAAAAGTTTCCGAACAAGATGGCACCTGTAATTTTTCACTAACCTAAATATTTAAAAACTTGCTCTGGATATATTTTTAATTCTTTATTTATAAATCTTTTAGTATCTATCCATACTGCATCAGTTTCACAATTGTCATCAATTATATGGTATTTTTCTTTATAATCTTCATCTTTTATATCAACATTATAAAATAATATTAATTCATGAGCATTTTTTCCATTATAAGTAAATATATTTTCTGAAATTCCTAAAAATTCTCCTACATTAATTTCTATATTAAGTTCTTCTTTAAATTCTCTTTTTAATGCATCCTTACTATTTTCTAAAAATTCAATTCCTCCACCTATACTTCTATAGAATATTTCATTTTTAACATTATCATACCCTTTACTAACTAATATTTTGTTGTCTTTTTTTACCATTCCGAGAACAATAGGTCTTATTTCTTTAAATTTATCCATCCTTTACCCTCCTATAAAATAAATCTATTATTATTTTCGATAATATCTATGGTTTCATTAACTGTAATATTTGAAGTATCTAATATATTTTGTTTGTTATAATTAGTATTCTTAAAATTATTTAACAAAGTAATGCAACGCTCATGCATTTGGCAGTCTTCTGGTCTTTCTTTATCTCTCAAAAGTAAGCTTTCTTCATCTACCAATAGTACAACAAACTTTATAGAACAATCTCTAAATTCTTCTTTCATTTGTTTTAATGGTGTAGGTGTTACAATATAATTAAATATAACATCATATCCTTCTTCTAAATAAGTTCTAATTGTGCTTATACATACTTTCCAAAATACATCTAAGTGATTTCCTTCTTTCCAAGCTTGAACATATCCACCGATTACTTGATGATATATGTCATCCCCTTCTAATAAAACAGATTTCTTTTTAGATTCTGCAATTTTTCTTGAAATTGTACTTTTACCAACTCCTGCTGGTCCTGTAATTATATATAATTTTGACATTTTATTTCACTTCCTTTATACATGATTAATATATTTATTAAATTCTTTGAATGTAATACCAACTGGTATTTCAAAAAATTCTTTTGTAGGGCTTTCTTTTCCACCTCTTAATTTTATATAATAATCTACTATTGTTTTTATTGCTTCTTCTTCTGATGTATATTCATAAATTCCTTTTTTCTCAAAATTAGGGTGTTCCATATGATAAACTTTATTATTCTCATAATATAGAATAAAACAATGCATATGTTCTTCTTCCTCTAAATTTCCATAATCATCTGGCTCAAATATTCTACAGCAATACATTTTATTTTTTATATTAATCTTATTTAACAAATAATGCATTAGATTAACTTGATCAATACATGTTCCAATTTTATAATCTAAAATTTCTTCTATAGACATTGTCCTGTAAATTTTACGAAATTCTTTCATTGTATTAAGATGTATATTTCCATTAATGTCAATCCAACCATATTCTATATTATCAGTCATAAATTTATATACATCTTGAGGGTTTTTTATTTCATTTATTTTCATCTTTTTCTCCTAATTTTCTGTTTTCACTTGTTTACAAGATTACTTATCTTATGCTCAAATAAAAGTTATCTTTTTAGTATTTTATTTAATTCATTTTCAGCTTTTTTATAAAATAATTATCTTTTTCAATCGGTATATTCATTTTTGAAATAATTGTTTTAATATTTTCTATAGTACTCCATTCCGTGTTTGGTTCAGTTTCAATTTCTATTAAAATGTCACTGTCTTTAATAAATTTAATAGCTAATTCAAATTTATTTTTATAATAAATTATATCTTCTTCTTTTATATTCATAATTTCAGTGTAATCTAATGCTTCAAATATCTTTTTGGCATCTTCTATGTTTTGAACATCACAATTAATAGCTCTTTGACTAATAATATCACCATTTTCAGCTATATCTTTAATTTTATAAGTGATTTTTTGAACAATCTTTCCATCATCTATAATATATCTTAAAATAATTGCCTTTGATAATATTTCCCTTGTAGACAAATTTTCTATATTTAATGAAGATGGAATATAATAATAATCGTCTAATGAAAATTCTCTCCCTGATTTAAATCCTTGTTTCTTTAAATAATTTAGTAATTCATCCCTTGAGCAAATAACTCTCACTGTTACTTCATTTTCATATTTAATTGCCATTTTAGATTTTCCTTTCCTTATAAATTTTTATTAAATTTATTTGTGTGTAATATTACCTATTTTGCAAACATTTTAATTTTTTTTCTTAAATGGTATATCATACAAACCTTATATTTACAATAATTTGGTGACTTTTGATTTGAATGCACAAAAGTGCATTCATTTTGTATAAGAAATATTTTTTGAATGCATTTTGAATGTACTTTAATGAATTTTTACAGAGTTTTATAGAGTTTGAGAAAGTATGAGAAAGATTTGATAAATTTGTTTAAAACATTGATATAACTGCATTTTCTTGATACAACAAAAAAAGAAGAATTCTTACGAATTCTTCTAAATATGGTCGAGGTGAAAACATTACTAAAAATGCTAAATCTCTCTATTTATCAACATTTTGTCTATTCACTTTTTTGTTGCGGAGCAAATTTGCGGAATGTTAAGTACTTTATAATCGCTTAAATTCTATAAACTTCTCCTATTCTCATACCAGTTGTAAGTAATAATAAAAATAAATATTTATGTTTACATTTATAGATAGGTGTAGCTTCAAGATAATCAATAAGTTGTTTTTCTTTTTCTAGAGTAAGAGCTATTTTTTGAGGTACAACTTTTGCAATCTTCGTTTTAGGCTTTTCAATAGCATTGTAACCATCCATATAATTATCTTTAATTAAATTCTGACTATAAGCATAATCAAAAGCCCTTTTTATAATTCTAAACCTTTCTTTAATTGTAGTAGGAGAATATTCAGCCAGTTCATTTAAATAATCTACAATTTCCAATCTACTAACTTTGTTAATAGGTTTCGTAGTAAAAGCACTCTTTTCAAGCATTTTCAAATTTGTAGTATTCTTATTGTGAGTGTTGCTATTGATTTTATGAAGTTTGTAGTCCTCCATGTAAAGTGGTGTAGCAATATCAATAATAGATAAATTTGTTTTATTAATTATTCTAGGTCCACCATTTTTATCTATATTGAGTTTTGCCTCTAATGCTAAACTCAATGCTTGCTCTTCTGTTTCTGCAACAAATGTCTTTTTTAATTCTTTTCTAGTTATTGTATCTCTACCTAGAATAACTGTAGCTTTACTTGTTTGAGAAAAGTAAAAATTGTTACAGCCACTATCTCTACAAATATGCATTCTTTCTAAACTGTCAGCTAATTGATATTTTTTGCTTTTACATATTTCGCAATTTTCACATACACTCTTATCAACATTCTTTTTAGGTCGAATAGAGGGGTATGTTCCATAAGTTATTCCATTAATTTTACTCATTTTTCTAATCCTTTCTATGATAAAATTAAAGGAAAACTCTTGCTATAATTAAATTTTATGTTATAATTATACAAGATTAAGAAACGTATAGCAAGGGTCTTCCTTGTAATTTTATTTAAGCATTAATAGTTTCTTTTGAAGGTTTAAATGTTCCAGATTTAAATCTTCTTATTTTTTTATTCGTTTGTTTGTGCATTTTTAAAATACTCCTTAAAAGATTCTTCCATAACAAGCCAAGACTTGCCAATTTTTCTTGCTGGAAAATCTTTTTTGTGGAATAGCTCTAAACAAGTTTGATTACCTATATTTAAGGATTTTCTAATATCTTTTGTTTCTAAAAATACAATTCCATTAAGTCTTTTCATAAGCATTTCTCCTTTCGTAAAAATCTCAAATATATATTTTGTAAAATGTTAATATATCTTTGAGTTGCATTGATGATATATGGATTATTAAAAAATGTCAATGAACGTTTTTTGAAACAATTTTGAAAAAATGTAAGTAAAAATATGGAGTTATCGACCATTTTTACATGGTATGTATCAAAAAGTGGTCGATAACTTGACATTTTTTAAAATTTTAGGGTATAATTATAATTAATAGAGGTGATTTGATTTATGGAATATTATAGAAGAGAAAATTATTTAAAAAGAATAAGAAACTTTTATGATGACGGTAGTATTATTAAAGTTATTACTGGTATTAGAAGATGTGGAAAATCAACTTTACTAAAATCAATTATTGAAGAATTGCAAGAAAAAGGAGTACCAGAAAAAGATATTATCTCCATAGAATTAGATAAAAAAGAATTTAAAAAAATCGTAACACCAGAACAATTAGAAGAAGAAATAGATAAAAGAATAACAGACAATGATTTTAAATATTTATTTATTGATGAAATAGAAAATGTTAGAAACTTTGAACCTGTTATTAATGCTTACAGAGAAGAAGGCAATATATCAGTATTTATAACTGGATCTAATTCATATTTACTTAGCGGAGAATTAATAACTAAATTAACAGGCAGATATATTGAATTTGAAATGATGCCATTAAATTTTTACGAATATATAGGAATGAAAAAATTTTTAAATAAAGAAATAAATTCAAACATTTATATAGAATTCGAAGATTTTATTAAAAATGGCGGATTCCCAGGTGCTTTGTATTATGATGAATTTGAAGATAAAATTACTTATATTTCAAGTGTTGTGCAACAGATATTTGAAAAAGATATTAAAACAAATAATAAAATAAAAGATGTTGCATTATTTGAAGTAATAGAAAAATTCATAATAAATAATTTTGGAAGTGTAATATCAGTAAGCAGTATTTATGAATATCTAGTAAAAAAAGAAAAATTAAAAGTTGATAGAAGAACTTTAAAAAGATATATTGATATTTTAGAAAAAGCAAAAATAATTTATTCATGTGATTTATTTGATATAAAATCAAAAATGGTTTTAAAAGGTGAGAAGAAATATTATTTAGCTGATTTTAGTATTTATTATACTCTAAATACTGATAATAGAATAAGCTATGGACCAATGCTTGAAAATATAGTATATAATTATTTAAAAAGCAAAAATTATAATTTAAGTGTTGGAAAAATAGGGAAGTTAGAGTGTGATTTTATTGCAAGAAAAGATTTTGATAAATATTTTTATATTCAAGTTTCTAAAACTATTGCAGATGAAAAAGTTGAAGAAAGAGAATATAAACCATTTTATGAAATAAAAAATATGTATCCTAAATATTTGTTTACATCTGATGTTCTTTTGCAAGATAGAGATGGTGTAATAAATGTAAATATTGCTGATTTTATATATAATAATAAAGAATTATAATAATAGTTTATATGGCGATTTATCATAAAATGTTAAGTTATCGACCATTTTTAGGTATTACATACTTAAAAGTGGTCGATAACTCATTTTTTTACATTTCTTCTTCATCTTCTTGCTCACTAGCAATTTGTTTAACTGGATCAATACAAATATCATTTTCTCTTTCAAAATCTCTTAAAACTTCTCTTGAATCTCCAAGAGCAAATCTATTACACACCCATTTTATAAATAAAACAATTGTAGTGTAAAATCTATCAATTATATCACGTAATTTATTATTTTCATTTTCTAATCGTTCATATTTATCTTTATAATCAAATGGATCTATGTCAAGTTTTTAGACACATTTTTTCACGATTTTTTTAAATATTTTATTTTGTCTTTAAGGTGTTTTTCACTTATTGTGTGAAAAACACCACACAAAATTATAAAATATCTTTTGAATTGTACAATTTCAGAAATGGCATAAAGAAGCAAGTCAAGGAGTAATTCCATTTTATACATTTCTTCCATTGACAATTCTTATTATGCTATGCTCTTTAAATATTCAGCATATTTTTGATTTGGCGTAATATAGCCATTTGAACTATGTATTCTGGTATTATTATACCAACTTTCTATAAATTCAAATATAGCCATTTTCGCTTCTTTAAATGTTTCATACGTATTTACATTTACTTCTTCTTTTTTTTATATGGCATTGAAGCTTTCCATACTTGCATTATCATAGGGATAACCCTTTTTGCTATATGAATGTTTTACATTATTTTCTAATAATAAATTTTCAAATTCATTTGATGTGTATTGACTTCCTAAGTCTGAATGAAATATCATTTCCTGAGTAGTTCCTCTTGTAATTTTGGCTCTCATAAATGCTGATATTACTAGCTCGGCTGTCATATTTAATCCATATGACCATCCTATTATTTTTAAATCTAATAAATCCATCACTATTGCTAAATATGTCCATCCTGTTTCTTGGGTATAAATATATGTTATATCTCCAACCCACTTTTCACTTGGCTTTTCAGCTTTAAAGTTTTGTGCAAGTAGATTTTCTTTATTTGTGTCATCTACTTTTTTATTTCCATTATGATTATATTTTTTTACTATTATGCTTTTTATTCCTAAATATTTCATCCTTCTTGCAACTCTTTTTTGACTTACTTGTATTCCTTGTTTTTTCAGTATTTTTGTTATTTTAGGTGAACCATATCTTCTTTTTGATTTTTCAAATTCTTCTAGTATTTTCATATCCAATTCTTCATTTGCTTTTTTATAACTATTTTCTTTGTTTTGCTTATGATAATAATATACTGAATGGTGCAAATTTACAGCCTTACACAGCATTCTTATATCATACATATTTTTCATTTCATCTATAAATTTTACTTTATCTTCTGTTGTTTTGAGAATATGGCTAGTGCTTTTTTTAATATTTCATTTTCCGTTTCTATTTCTAACATTTTCTTTTTCATTTTTATTATTTCATCATTACTTGTTATTTCACCTGTTGATGTTTTTATTTTTCCATATTTTTTTATCCAAGTTCTTATATTACATTCTGATGTGCCATATTCTCTAGCTAATTCACTTTTTGTTTTATTTCCTGCTTCATATAATTCTACTATTGTCTTTTTAAATTCCTCTGTATATGTTTTCATAAATCAGACACTCCTTTTTACATTTACATAATATTATATCATCTTTTTCTCGATTCGTAAAATTTTGTGTCTATATATCTATTCTAACACCAATTGGAATGGAAGAAACAAAACTATATTTTGAAGAAAGCTACAATTTCATCTGCAATTACAAAAATCTTGGAGAGAAAAATATAATATCGGCTGTAGTTCATTTTGATGAAACTACTCCACATATGCATTTGATTTACATTCCAGTAGTTCATACCAAAAATAAAGATGGAAAAGAAATTGATAAGGTATGTTGTAGGGATTTTTGGAAAGGTAGAGATAGTTACAGAAATCTACAAAATGCTTTTTACGAATATATAACAAGCAAAGGTTTTGACTTGCAAAGAGGATTGCCTGCTGAAGAAACCAAAAGAAAAAATGAAACAATCCAGAATTACAAGCAAATAACTAATTTTGAAAATACTAAAAAGGTATTGGAAAGCATAACATTAGAATTACCACAAACACCTAATATTAAAGAATTTAAAAGAGCTATATTTAATCGTGATGAAAAAATAGAAAATGCAATAATAAAGCCTAGAGATGAACTAATCCAAAAGCTTTATCAAGAAAACAAGGCATTGCATAAAGAATTATCAAAACAAGTAAATACAGTGGATTTTGCTGAAGACTTCAAAGAAGATTATATAAAAATGACAGAAAAAAATGTAAATTTAAGGTTTTCAAATAATTTACTTAAAGAACAATTGGAAAATAAGGAAAAAGAACTAGAGTTGAAATATGCAAGTAAAGCTAATAATATGGAACATGAATATAAAAAAGAAATTTATAAATTAAAGCAGGAAAATAAACACTTAAATAAAATGATAGATAAATTTAAAGTAACCTTAAAAAGATTTATCAAATGGCTTTGCCATAAGTTTTCATATCCGTCTGAGGATGAGCTTGTACGTGATTTTGAGAAAGAAACATATACTAACTTTAATTTTGAAAAACAACTTGATATAAGCCAATATAAGAAGAAAGATGATGATTTTGATATCAAATATTAATATGTAAATTGTAAAGGAGCAGTATTGTCTGCTCCAATTATATTTTTAATATATTAATAATTAATTGTTTTGTTGTATAGTTTTATTATTATATTTTTAAATTTTAATACAAATTATCAGAATCAATTCCAAGAATACAATTAGTCATCTTTTCTATTTGTTCAATAGGAAATGGCGGATTTGCAATAGGTTTCATTGCTATAGACATTAGTTTTACAGGATTATCATCTGCAGCAATTCTATTTGATTTTAGTGTTCCGCATATTCTACATCTATGAATAATAGCCCATTCACCATTTTTTCGAACCCAAACGCCTATTGGTTCCATAAGTCCGCCACAATCTGCTTCTCTATCACCAGGTTCATTATCTAAATGTTGGCTACAAAGACAATACGGACAGTGATTTCTATGTTCGGTTCCAGCACCAAATGGAATAACTAATCTATCGCACATTTTACATGTAAAACTTTCATCTGAACTATTCGTTTTATAATATCCTTTTTCGTATTTTTTTCTTTTATTATCACGATTCAATTTATTTTCCTCCTTACTAGTCAACAGAAAATAAATCAAAAAATAGCAGTACCACTAAAGTAATCTGCTTATATATAAAATTTATTTTTATTTAATATAAAAAAATAAATGTATATTCAATTACTTCTGTCAACTAAATTATTATTCTTTTTTCCATTTTCTCACCTCCTTTTCAATATATTATATAAAATATGATAACATATTTTTATAGTCTTGTCAATATGATTATGTAAACAAGAAACGAGTTTTAATATTACCTCATATAATTATCCCATAAATAATAAAGTACTAAATTATTTTGTAAACAAGTTCTATTTCATCATTTAAAGGTATATTATTTTCCCCTAATTTTGGTAAATTAGGCTTAATCTTTCTTATATTGTCAAAAGCATTACAATATAATTTTGATAAGAAAAATCCTCTTTTTTGATAAAATTTTAATGCTATCAAATTATCATTAGTAGTTATAACTACTATTCTATCACACTTTTTTAAAGTAGCTATTTCTTTTATTTTATTTAAAAGAAAACTCCCTATCCCTTTTCTTTCTACAAAACTGTATAATGCAATAATTTCACAAATATCATCATTAATATCATATAATAAAAATCCTACCATTTTATTATTGTCTTCTGCTATAAATCCTTTAGATTTTGTTCCATCTATAATTTTATTGCGCAAAATTATTTCAGTTGCTCCCCAGTTATTAATCATTATTGTATTAATAATATTTCTATTGTATATACTTATTTCTTTTATTTCCATACTTACCTCTTTCTAATTTATTATTTTCTTATTACAATCAAGTTAAAATTATAAATTTCTGGCTAAACTTTTGCTAAATTATAAAAATCGTTCGTCTAAACTTTGGCTAAAGTTTAATTGAGTTTTTCTTACTATTTGCCTATTTCTCAACATTTTTAATTTTTGATTTCGTCCAAACTTTTAAGAAATTCGTCTAAACTTCGTCCAAACTTTAAATAATTATTTGTTATCTAAAGTCCATACTGGATATCTATTTGTTCCAATATTTTTTAATATATGTTCTTTTCTATTCAAACTTTCACTTACTAAATATTTAATTTTTCTTTTTTTCTGTTCATCATCTAGACTATCGGGCAATTTACTTATTAGTAAGTCATCTAAGTCTTTTTTGGTTATACTTCCAAAATCCTTGATATATTTCAAAACTAAATCTTTATAGTATTGGTCATCAAATCCAGATTTTTTTGTATAAGATACTTTATCATCTACTATTTCAGAAACACCTTTTGAAACATATATATTTGGATATCTACCTTCAATTAGGTGTCCTTTACGAAGTACATCAGATTGCTCTTTAGAAATTGTTATATTTTTTTGGACTCTATCCAATAACATAACCGTTTCTAAACTTAAGTCACTATTTTCAAATAATACACTTGTATATTTTTCATTAATAACTTTTCCATAAATTGTAACTCTATTATCTTCACTAAAATCATAGTCAAGCATAGGAAAATATCTTGCTCTTAATTTTTCAAAACTTCTTTTTATTCCCATACCAGCAGTATCTATTAAATTTAGATTTACCATTGCTTGAGCCAAATATGTATTTCTATAATATGGTGGAATATAATCATCATTTATAATTAGAGTGTCTATTGTTGCAGGAATAAATTTTCCTTCATTAACGATTTCAACTTTATCTTTCATCTCAAGAATATTAACTCTTCCAGATACTCTGTAATCTTGGTGGGCAATGGCGTTGTTAAGTAATTCCCTTAATATACTTATATCGTATTTATCAATTTCTTCAGGAAATAAAGCTACTAAAAGAACTGTTAACTTGACTGAAAATATAAATGATATCTTAGTTGATACTTTAAATATTGGAAAGAAAGTTTTTTATAAGGAAACCATAAATCAGAGTGAATTACTAGATTATTTTGCAAAATATGGCTCTTTTGGCTTTTTAATTGACCTAGCTATAAATAAATATTTCGTTTTAGATAGTAAAGTTGCAATAAGAGACGCTTTTTATTTGAATAATAAAGAAAATATTGAATTTATGGATATCGATGAATACTTAAAAATATTTTTTCCAGAGTTAAATAAGAGAGAAATTAATAGTCTGATAAAAAAATGTGAAAAAACTGCAAGTGATACAACTAAAGAAGATTATTTAACATCTATGATAAATGAATACTTAATATATTCTGAGCATTATGCAGAACCAATTGAATTAATTTTAAATTATGCTAGATCTTTGTATAAAAATTTAGCTACAACATTGGATCATGAGCCATCAACTATGAAATTACCTTTTTTAAGTGTAAATCATTTAGAGCATAATTTTGATGACTTATATAGAAATAATAGTTTTGGATTTATAATAAACTACCTAAAACAAGCTATTGATGTAAATTATGCTATTCAAATGGGGCAAGATGTTCGACTTCTTAAAATATGCAATTTCTGCAATAAGGCTTTTATTGCAAAAAATCCTAAAGCAGAATATGATACTTATAATTGTAAGAATAAGGCTAATGTATATAAAAGTAGGGCAAAAAGCTCAAATATGGTACATACTGATAAAGGTATTGCAGTTAAATTGCCTAGTGATGATATTTCAGAGGAATTAGTGAAAAATCTAAATAAGAAAAAAAATAAATAATAGAAATTGCTTTGATTTTATTGTTTTTTATATATTTTTAAAGTATAATAGTTACATCCTTTCAAAAGGAAATCTTTTAGAAGGGAGGTGCAACATAGTGACTTCATTTGATTTAATCTGGTGATTAATTGTGTTATTGCTTTTAAGCAATAGCAATGATGAAAGCCAAGACAAAAAAAAAGAATAATCTTTGGGAGCAGGGCGGGAAACCTGTTCTTTTCTTTTGAGCAAAAAAAATGAGATATGCGGGAACATATCTCGGTGCAAATCTTGACTTCATTTGACTTGCTAGCTAATGTTATTATAACATCTATTTTAGTATATGTCAAATAATTTTCGAATATTCAAAAATGTGTTTTAAATTTTGTAAGCGATATTTTTAAAATCCCCTCTATCTATTTTGAAACACCAAATTGCTAATAAATTGATTTAATTTTTTTTCATCTAAAAGTTCTACATTAACAGTATAAATTTTATCTCTGCTTGCTATTACTAATTCGTTATCATATTTTGTTAAACCTGAATTATTAATATATCTATCTATAAAAATAGATACATCTGAATACTTATAATCAAAAACCTTTCCATCAATTTTAATTTTTCCTTCATTTGGAAAAGAAATCCTCATTGCCAAACTCTTCCATTCAGCAATCACAACGCCTAATAATATAATGTCAAATAAACCTACGAAACCTACAAATAAAAATTCCTTTATAATAGCTAAATATATGGATAAAATCATACATAGCATGAACACAATTAACAAAAACCAAAATATAATACTTGAACTTTTTGATATTTTTATTTTTTGGTTTGGATCTTTTACACCTATAATTCTTTCTCTTCCTTCAAAAAAATTAATTAAATCTGTAGTTTTACTATCATATTCATTTTCCGATTCTCTCCACTTTTCTTCGGATATTTCATATTTATTCTTGGTATTTAAGCTATTTAATAAAAGCGATATTTTTTCTGCACCAACACTTTTAATATCAAAATGTATTTGCACATTCTTTTGTTCGATATATAAGTCGTATGTTTCATATGTTTCATGCATTCTATTATATTTATTATAATGTCTGTGTTTTTCACATTTTACATATATTCTTGGATATTTTGAAATATCAATTGAAGTTCTTTTGCCTAATCTATTTTCTAATATTAATTCATTTTCATCAAAATATAATGTCGATTTTTCATATAGATATCCTAATATACTAAGAATTGCAGATATTATAAATATAACAGTTTGTCTTGTATCTAAATTTTTATAAATAATTAATAATATTAGAAATAATAGAAAAATCATTAAAGGATATACCCATACAATTGATTTCATCATATTAATACTTAAATCTTTATCTTTTACACTACATATTACTTTTTCACTACCGAAATTACTATATATTTCTCTTGCTTTTCTATCTGTAATATCCATTTTCTCCTCCTTCGTGATAATACTTTTATATATAATTGATATACCATAAAATAAAATATGTGTCAACAAAAAATACCTTTTTCAATCGATATGCTCTTATCTCTATAAAAATATTAGAAAATTAAACTTTTTTACTTTCATAAAAATTATTGATTAAAATAAAAAAATATGATATATAGATTATTAATAAAACAAAAGAAAGGAGAATTGTTATGGCAGATAGAAGAATGGGAGATAGAAGAACTCCAGATAAGGGAACTATTAATATCAAATTTAAAGACGCGGTTATAGTAATAATTGTAGCTGTTATTTTAATCATATCTATTGCTATAAATATAATTCTATGTATAAAGAATAGACAATATAAAGATAAACTTGAATTATATGAAACTGATTTTCAAAGTTCAATTATCGATTTAGATACAGAGGACTCTTTTGAATCAAATGTTACTCAAAAGTAATTGAAAAGAATAAACTATAAAACACAAGTACATTCATATTTTATAGTTTATTCTTTTTATAATGTACAATTATTAATTAACAAGATAACCTTTCATCCAATTGCTGATATTTAAGTAAAAATTTGACAAATCTACATAAAAGGTGTACAATATATTTAGTTTAAAAAATATACCAAAAGATAAAGGAGGGGTATTATGATTAAAAATAAAAATGTTATTTTTAAATTTCTATTAACATTAGTATTCATTAGTATTTTTACTCTTAACGGAAAGGTAGATGCAGTTAGTCAAATTTTAGGCGATGTAAATTTGGATGGAGAAATTGATATATCAGATGCGTTATTAGTTTCAAGATATGCAGAAGGTCTTACAAAATTAAGTAAGCAGGCATTAAAAAATGCAGATGTAAATTTAGATGGAAAAGTTAATAAAACAGATGCTAAACTTATAAGCAAAAAAGATGCAGGTTACGATATACAATTCCCATATGTATTAAGATACGGAGATGTAAATCTAGATGGAAAAGTAGATATTAGTGATGCCCACTTATTGCTTCAAGCATTAAGAAAGAAAACAAATTTAAGTTCACAAGCAAAAAGAAATGCTGATGTTTACAAAGATGGAAAAATAGATATGGCTGACACAATTATGATATCAAGATTTGATGCGGGATTATTAAAGAAACTCCCATATAGTCCACAACTTGGAGATGTTAATTTTGATGGAACAATTGACGTTGCAGATGCACTTTTGATATCAAGATATGTTAAATTTGGAGGATATTATCAAGGAAAACAAATTTTAAATTTGGCTCAACAACATAATGCAGATTTTAATCAAGATGGAGAAATAAATATGACAGATGCAAACTTAATAGCTAAGTCAGACGCAGGATTAGAAACTCAAAATTCAAGCAATTTGTCTGGGGATGTTAATATGGATGGCAAAGTAAATATTGCTGATGCTCTTATGATAGCAAGATATTTAAAACAAGTAACAGATTTAAGCCTACAGGCTCAACAGAATGCAGATGTTGATAAAAATGGAGTAATAAATAATGCAGATGTAAATTTAATAAGTAAATATGATGCTAAACTGATAAAAACATTACCATCTAAACCTATCTTATATGGCGATCTTAATTCAGATGGAAAAGTTACAATAGCGGATGCACTAAAATTAGCAAGATTTAAAAATGGTTTAGTAGAACTTACTGAGGCACAAAAACATATAGCAGATGTAAATTGTGATGGAAAATTAGATGATGACGATATCTCATTAATTAGCAAATATGAAACTAAACTAATTGATGTGTTACCAGTTAATCAATAAAATAAAAAACTCGCACTTTGGGCGAGTTTTTTATTTATATTAAACAAGCATATTTCTCATAAGTATAATTCCTCTTATTGCTATTATAATAAATATTACAACATATATTAAACATAACATAATACCAAAAGTCGCTTTAATATCCTTTTTTTGTTTGTTTTGCATAATTCCAAAAATGATACCAACTATCGCACAAACACTTGGAATCGCTCCAAATGATATTTTAGTAACTAATACTATAAATATCATAATAAGAGAAATGATACCTAATATTAATGATGTTAATCCCATAACAGACTGTCCCCTTTTTTATCTGATAATTAATTATTCTTCATATTTTTTACAAGCTTTACACAATCAATCAAATATAAAATACCAAATATTATACTTATAAGATCACCATTTAACATCAATAAAATAGATACAATAATTCCGCATATAGCTCCATACATTTTATTATCATTTAAGCCTATTATAGTAGCAATTATAACAAGTAATTGTGCGATACATATAACAACTGATAAAGCATTTAATGTTCCTCCCATTACTTTTAACACAAATGCTATTATTGCCAATACAAGTATCCCTACTGCAAACCATTTTGCATTTTTTACTGCTTTTTCATAATCCATGTAAATTACTCCTTTCATTTGTTTATTTAATATTACTTTTATAAAAAAATAGTAACATAATAAAATTTAATTGTCAACTAGATAAAAAATATATAATTCATAATGCTACTTTAAGTTTCAGTATTTTTTATAATATGGCTTGAAATATGTTATTTTGAAATACTGTGTAATCAACCAAACGATCAAAGCAAGTACAATTTGAACAATTTACATACTTGTTTTTTATAAATCTACTTGTTAGTTTATAAATTTAGCATGTATTCTATATATTTTATCATTAAGGTACTTCGTAATCGTTTTCAAAATTACTCAAATGTGTAAAAAATATGTCGAAAATGCTTAGCCTATTTTTGAAAAACTACTAAAAAAATTACCTTTCTCTACTTTTCTTTTTCTCCTGTTTTCCTTTTACAAATTCCTCTGCCCTTTGTTTTTCTAATTCTCTTACTTTATATTCTGCAACTAATTTTTCTAACTAATCTTACTCTTCTTGAAAAATATGGAGCTTTTACTGTAAAATGTTGTCCTCTGTCGTTTATCTCGTAACCTTTTGAATATAGTCTAAATTTAAATTCTTCGTACGTTTTAGCCTCTTTTATTGCATAATCTATATCATTTATTATCCTTTGCATTTTTTTGTCAGAACGGTTAAATTTGTCGACTTGCTTTTGTCTATAAGATTTCTGTTTTTCAGCTTTTTCTGTTTTTATAACAGATAACCCATATTCTTCACATAGCGTATCTGATGTATCTCTTATTAGTGCAATCTATGTTTTACCATTGTGATATTTTTTTCCATCTATAAATGATACTGAATTTAGTAGGATATGGTTATGAACATTTGCTTTGTTTATATGTGTACATATTATAATCTGATATTTATCACCCCACAATTCATATGCTAACTTTCTTCCAATTTCATTTGCTGTTTCATCTGATACTTCATTTCCATTAAATGATTGAATAATATGGTATCCTTGTACTTTATCTTCTTTATGAAAAAATCTTTTAGTTAATGCCATTTCTTCATAGGCATTTGTTTGTAGGCAATTTATTGCTGAAACTAATAGTCCTTTATCTGTTTTGTCTCCATTTTTTGCATAATCAATAACTCCATTTAAATTATTTTTTATTGTTTTTATCTTTATTACTGCCATCTTTTTCTCCTTCTATTTATAAATAGCATCAGTAATTTTCAACTTACTTTAATTTTTGTCTTGAATAAATTTTCTTTTCAAACTCCATAATAAAATCTTTTATTGAGTTTTTGATATATTCTAAATCTTGCCCTCTAATATATTGAAACAGGTATGAGTTATGTGTTATTTGATTTATATTATTTGCAACTCCTGTTAACTTTCTGTGCATATCTTTTATTTTTTCAGTTGGTTGTTCCTTTATTTTGTAACCTTTGATACAACTTCTTAAAAATTCTGCTTCAGTTAGTCCTGCTTTGTCTGATTTTTGTTTTAATAATTTATTTTCTTTTGCATCTAGCCATAACTGTTTTTTTATTGTCCTTTTTCTCAAAATATCGTCTCCTTTCTCAAAAAAATAACAGCCATTTTTTTGACTGCTTTCTTAAATTTATAAAATATTCAAAGGGGTTTGGGGAAAGAATTTTCCCCATCTAAAATTTTGGCACAAAATTTCAAGCGGTATTTATACGGGAGTATAAATGCGTTGCTTGCTTTTAATATTATAACAGCTACAATTTAGCCCCAAATTAGCTTTACATACTAAAAACTTATTTATTTTTGATATTTTTTTGGTTCAAAAAAAGGAGAAATTTATTTCAAACTTCCCCTTAAAATTTTATTTTGATTCTCTTTATTTTTCTTTAATTAATCCAACATCTTTTAAGTATAAAAACATTTCTTTACACCCTAATAAGAAGATATCTTTTTCTTCATAATCTTGCATATTCATATAAATATTTATTAGCTTTTGTAACATTTTACATTCATCTTCGTCTAAAGATACTCTTATATTTTCTTCTAATAAATTTTGTAATTTTGGATATTCATTCATTATTTTATCAAATTCACTTTTTAGATTTTTATACTTTAAATTCTTGTCAAATAAATCTATTCTTTTTTCCTCAATAGCTTCATTTAAATACATTTCATATAATCTTTTTTCTTCCATATTTTTTCCCTCTTTTCCTATATTTTTAATTATTAACGTTATAAATTATTTCTTTTAAAATTATCTCTTCCGCTCTATTTTTTATATTATTCATACACTTTACCCATTCAAGTTGATTATTAGCTTTTAATTCTTCTGTTACATTTTCTTTTTCTGCCATTTGTTTTATTAATATTTCCATTCGTTCTTCACATTCTTCATCAATATTATGAAGATACTCATTTAATTTTAAATTCATAAATAGAATTGAATAGAGCGGTTTATTGTGTTCTTTTAAATATCTTAATTTTAGTTTTCCATATCTTCTAATTGGATAATTTGTACTTTCTGGTGCTAAAACTAGATTTGGCACATAGTAGTAGCCTTGTCCTATATATTCTATCCCTGTTTTTTCATCTATAAATCTTTCTTTTAATTCTGTATTTTCCATTTTCTAATTTCTCCTTTTACTTAATTCAATTATAATTAGCATACAACTTCTCTAATTCCTCAAACTTATAATTTCTACCCTCATAATTACTTTTATTATTTCGAATGCTATAATTATATATATTATTTTTATTTATATTATTATAGTTATTATGGACTGTTGATTTTGAACATTCAGGACTGCTGTTTTCATACTCTCCTGACTGCTTATTTTCAGCACTACTAAATTTTAATATTTTTTCATTTTCAATCATTCCTATGGTTTTTCCTAAATAAATTATATTTGGTAGATTTTTTCCTTGCTTTTTTTCTTGTATTAGTTTACAATCTTTAAGTAAAGCAATTGCATTATCAAGTGCTGCTCGTTTGAGATGAAGTTTTTCTTGAATTTCATCTCTTTTAAATATTACATACATATTATTTTTATCATCATAAAATTTTACTTTTGAATTTTTATCTATCTGTTTAAATGATAGCTCTAGCCTATCGGCTAAAATAGAAAACAATAATATTGAATTTGGTGTTAGGGTTTTATATTCGTCCCTTTCTAGTAGTTCTCTGGGGACTTGTATAAAACTTTTAAAATCATTTTTCTCCCATTTTTTATATGGTGTAAATTTATTCACTGTTATGACCTCCCTCTATTTTTTTACTTTTGTTCTAGAATTTTCTAGAAAATAATCCTAAAACGCTTGATATGACAAGATTTCTTTCTCCATTGAAATATTTCTTACTGCTGAATTTTCAATTTTTTCTGTTCTAGAAAATTTTTCTAGAACAAAATTTAAGACTTTAGAGGGGTTTTAAAAGACTGAAGACGGAAAAAACACATTATCTCAATTCTTTGAAATAATGTGTTTTCAACGCTTTTGATATAATTTTCGTCCTTCTGTAGTTTCCTACAGAATTTCATATTATTGGTCGAGGCGACAGGGATCGAACCTGCGACCTCATGGTCCCAAACCACGCGCGCTACCAACTGCGCTACGCCTCGATATAAAATATCTAATATTTTGCTCAACCGCCTATATATAATATCACATTTTTTTTTACTTTGCAATAGTTTCTAAATATTTTTTATAAATATTTAATTTAATACTTGAATAATTTAATAATTCAATGTATAATTATTTATATTTATAAAGAAATGTAATATTTCTTTATGTTTTTATAATTTAAGTACCTGTAGTTTAGCTGGATAAAATGGCAGGCTACGAACTTGCAGACCGGGGGTTCGAATCCCTCCAGGTACACCAAAAGAGCATATTATAATTTAATATGCTCTTTTTAACTATTCTTTACTATTGCGCTATATACATTACAATTCCTATAATTCCAATAATTACAGCACCAATTCCACCAAACAAATAAAACAATGCATTTCTATTCGAACTATTTACTAAATCATCTTCTGATTTAGTTGAAACTATAAAAGGCTTTTTGCTATCTTGTGGTTTTCCAATATGTATTTTATCTCCTGATTTAAATGCTTCTCCTATAACATATAAACTTTGATTAGCTTCAATAGTTTTTTCAGTCATTTTGAATCCTAATGTTTCAGCGCCTAACCTATTCCATGAAAACGAATTAAAAAATCTGTAATTTCCAATATTATCCTTTGGTTCAAATCTATCGAATGTTTTTGGTATGTCTAAATTGCAACCTGTTCCATTAATTTCAAGAATTACATCCTCATTCGTACTATTATCTACCATAGAAATATACTGACTCGTTTTTTCATTAGAAATTGTGTTTTCATGTTTGTTAACTCTTGTTCTTAAATTTCCGTTACTATCTGTATATTGTTCTTTAGTTTCAGTAACTTGTATAACTTTTGATTCACAATATGCAACTTTTCTCGTAGAAAATGGTGTTTCAACCAAATTATCTGACAAAACATTTCCTTTTAGCTCAACGAATTCTCTATAATTATTTCCTAATCCATTTGAATCCATTTGATTGAACATATCTTTTAATTCGGAAATAGTTTTAGTTTGCATAAACTTCATTTCTGTTACATGATTTTTTGTTTTTGGATATAAATATATTGCACCTACTAAACCCACAATTATTAGAACTATTGGTATTATTATTCCCATAATAAAATTCATTCCTTTCTAAAGTTATACAATATGAAATTAATTATTATTGTTTCCATTCATTTGTTGTTTTAGCTTTTCTAATTCTGCATTTATGCTATTTTCTTTGTCCATTTGTGCAAATGGATCATTTTCGCTTTCTTGAACTCCAGAAACTTGTGAAAATGCATCAGCTTGAGCTTCTTTATCTGCAATTTTTTGTTCCATTTTATCCATTTTGGCAAATGCACTCTTACTATCCATATTTCCAAGTGTTTTAGCCATTTGAGATTTAGCATCAGCCATTTGACTTCTTGCAACAAGCATTGCTTGTTTACTTCTTGCTTCTTCTAATTTCTGTTTTAAAATATCTACTTGTGATTTTATTTCATTTACTTGTGCGTCCATTGAGTTTACCATATCTTGGTATTGAGTAACCATTTTATCTTGCTTAACCTTGTTTTCAAGTGCTTGTCTTGCTAAATCTTCATTTCCTTGTTCTAAACAAGCTTTAGCCTTAGCTTGCCATATATTTGATTGTTCTTGTGCATTTTCTAATTGTTTTTTTACTTGGTTAAGACTTCCCATTGCTGTTCCTAATCCTTGTGTAGCCTTTCTTAATTGGTCCTCCATATCTATAATAATTTGTTTTACCATTTTTTCTGGGTTTTCAGCTTTATCAATTAAATCATTGATATTTGCTCTTACTAAATCACTTATTCTTTCAAAAATTGCCATTTTAAATTCCTCCTATTAATTTATATCTTTCGATATATACATTTTTATTTTAAATTTATCAATTATTTTTCAAATTAATTTCTTTTTTTAAACACGGTTCTTAATAATAATCCAGAACCTGCTGCAGCCATTCCAAAAATTAATATGTAATCAAACATTGATGTTGTAACAAAATTAATTTGGACACTCATAATTATACTTACAACTATAAAAATAACACTTAATGTTATTAGTATCTTTGCTCCTATAGACTTTGTATTAACAAAGTACCAGATTATGCCTATTATTAATGGTATAGTTATTGTTCCTGAAGACATGTTAAATCCCCCTATTCTCCATACATACCAACTACTATGTACCATTACTCTCTTACTAAGCATAAATAGTCCTGCACCTAATAAACAAATTCCTATAAAAAAATATAGTAAATCGTTTTTTCCTGAGCTAACACTTTGTTGCTTTTCAGCTTTTAAATTATGAATTTCTCCTAATTCAGATTTATCATCCTTTCCCATTTTTCCCTCCTTTTATATTTTTTATATATAATATCATTTCTACCAAAAAAAGTAAAGAGTTTTTTATTTTACATAAAAAATCTCTTTACTAGTTAATATTTTTAAACTTAACCTCTTTTAGAAATGTTGATATATTAATATTTTATCTTTTATTAATTATTAGCTTCCATAATATCTGGATTGTCAGCTAAAATTTTATCGACAATATTTTGTCTGATATTAAAAGGAATAACATATCCTCCTAAAGTTTCTGCTTTGTCAGACAATACAGGAGTGTCCTCATTTACATATATTTTAGCCTTTCCTTTTCCATTTTTAGCCTCTTGAACTAAATTAGAAACTGGTGAATTTCCATCAAAAGCCATAACTACTGAATTCCTTCTTTCAAAAATCTCGTAATTAAAACTTTTATATATTCCCATCTCATCACTTTCTATAGAAACTCTAACTCCGTCAAGTTTATCTGTTAATAAGTTCGCAGATTCTTCTTTTGAAACCATTCTAGGAATAATTGCATCTATTTCAAAATTTTTATTCAAATTTCTGCTTAAATCAATAATTTCTTTTTCATATCCTTGCATTTTATGTCCTATAACAAAATATGCCTTTTTAGCATCTACTCTTTTTATTAATTGCTCTAAAATTTTTCTTCCTTCTTCTGTTACTTTTGTTGTTCTTCCTTTTTTATTAAAACTTCCTCCTGCAATTATTATAGGAACTTTATTTTCTGGTAATTGTTTTATTTTTTCTTTTAATATTTCTTCTACTTCTATATTATTATTTATTCTCATTTGAACATTATTATTTTTGCTCTTTTCGTGATTTTCATTTTCTAAAACAGTTAAAGCTTCTTTTATTGTTCTTCCATTTAAAAATTCTACAAATTCTTTTGATTTTCTTTCAAAATATTCTGTTGCTTGTAAAACTACTTCATCTTCTACTCTTCTCATTTTTTCAAAATCTTCATTAGTCAATCCTAGTAGATTTTGAAGAGCTAATTGTTCATCAATTGTATCTATACCATAGAATCCGCATCCATCAGTTCCTTGAACACATCTTACATCATTTTTTAAATATGTTTTTAAAGGATGTAATTCTAAATTACTTAAATTATTTAATCGTACATTAGATGTTAATTGAAACTCTACAATTATATTGCCTTCTTTTAATTCTTTTAATAATTTTTTTCCTTCTTTTGAATTCAAATCAGCAGTATATAAACCATGACCTAGTCTAACTTTTGGCATTTTTTGTCCAGGTTTTAAAGCTTCTTTTACACATTGAATAGATTTTGAAACATTATCCCTTAGACTATCATTCTCACCAGCATGTATTCTAATTGTAAAATCTTTATCTACATCATTTACATATTCTACAAGTTCTTGAATTGCTGGTCTTAAATCTAAAATATCATTAATTTCTTCTCCAATAAAATCACTACCCACTACATAAGGGCTTTTTGCAACTGCTTTTAATACATCTAAATTTGCTCTTAAGTAATTTCCACCTATTATTTGGTCTTTTATTATTGTTAAAGGTACTCTTCTCATGGCAGCTAAAAATCTAATTTTTACACCAGTCTCATTTTCTATATATGGCATTATTTCATGAATTTCTTCTATCAATTTAATTGCAGGCCCATTAGCCTTAACCAAATCTGTATCTGCAATTTCTATGTAATCTATACTTTGTTTTTTATATTCTCTTGCTATCCACAAAAACTTATCTTGTCTTAATGTAATATTTTTTAATTCCTCTTTTTTATTATCATCAATCATTAATTTAAGTATTCTTTTTATATCTTTTTCAGGTATTTTATCTATTTTTTCTTCATTTAGTTCTATTTTATTTTCATATTCTATACCTTTACAAAATACATATCTATATATATATAATTTTTCAAGGTTTGTAAAAACTGCTTGTCCATCTTTTAATATTGCTAAACTATTCCTAATTTTTGCGATATTATATTCTGCATTTTCCAAGTTATTTAATATAAAATCTGCAAAATTAATAAATGTATTATCATCTATTTTCCTTGTTAAATATTTTCCCTCTAATTTTGAATCTTTATATTGCTTTTCAACTAATTTTCTTTTTTCTAATATCTCTTTTTCTTGATTTTTAGTCATTCTTAAATTTAACTTTTTAATATAATATAATGGATATCTTAATTGATGTTTAATCCCTAATGCAATTAAAACATCTGGAGAAAGATTTGCATTCATATGTGTATGCAAATCTGTTCTGAATTTTGATTTCTTTAAGATATAAGATTTAACAATTGTTTTCTCAATAGGTAGAGTATAGTTTTTAGTTTGTGACATCAATGTTTTGGTTATTGCTGGTATTTTTGCTTTTATTTCTATATTTCCATTTTCAAAAATATTAGCTATTTTTATTCCACCTAATCTAAGAATATAAACAATTTCATTATCACCATTTATACTTGCAGGAATAATTCCTGTTATTATTTTCATATCTTTTTCATTTTTTACTGTTTCAACATTACATAATTTGGCTAAATTCGTTATTAAATTTCCTGTATTATGATTTGGAGTTTCAAGTACATATAATACTTCATCTGGATTTTCTTTGTATATATTAACTATTATGTCTTTTTCTTTATCTAAATAAAATTTGTTTAATAATACTTTCATTTTAATTCCATTCCTTTTCTTAATACTATTAAACTTTATTTTAACATATTTTACCTTCCAAATCAATACATTATGTTTACTTTTTTCCTAAAACGATTTCTATTTGCTTACTTATCTTCCCTCTTTTAATATCTAAAACAACCTCATCTTCTGGCTCTTTAGTATAAATATACTGTCTTAAAGCATTCATTGTGTTTAATTCAATTCCATCTATATTATTTATAATATCACCTTCTCTTAAAGCAGTATTATCTGCTGGGCCATTTTTAGTAATTTGAGCAACATATATTCCTTTATCAAAATTAATTCTATAATTTGAATTCAAATATGGAATAACTTCTTTGTCATAAGCATATATTCCTAAAACCGCTTCTTCGAATTTTCCATTTTCTCTAAAACTATCTATAACAGGTTTTACTATGTTAATTGGAACAGCGAAACCTATTCCCTCTGCAGAAGAAATTTTAACGGTATTTATCCCTATAACATCACCATTTGGGTATATTAATGGTCCTCCACTGTTGCCTGGATTAATTGTTGCATCTGTCTGTATTAAATCTGTCATATATGATAACTGGTCATCTTCTTCTATCTTTATGCTTCTGTTTTTGGCACTAATTATTCCAGATGTAACTGTTCTTCTAAATTCAAATCCTATAGGATTTCCAATTGCATAAACACTTTCCCCTACTCTAATTTTATCTGAGTCACCTAATGTAACATATTCCAAATTATTAGCATTTATTTTTATAATAGCTAAATCTAAACTAGAATCACTCCATACTACTGTTCCATCATAATTATTTCCGCTTTCTAAAGTTATATAGCATTTGCTATATTTTGTTCCTGCAACATGTTCGTTACTTAGAATATATCCATTCTCAGTTACTATAATACCTGTTCCTAGCCCTAATTCGCTTTCTGTTATTTTAGATAATATGCTATCACCTGGTTCTTTAAGCTTAGAAATTCCAACAACTTTTCTATTTGTTTCCTCAATAATATCTGCCACATTTTTACTATTTTCTTGCACTTTATCCACAGTTTGTGCTTCAATTGTGGATTTTAACCTTGTAACTTTATAATTATCATTATTTATTTCAATGTTATTATATGTAGTATATAAATAAAATCCTAATATCCACATAAATATTAATAATATACTAACTATTATCACTTTTCTTAAATTCTTTTTATTTTTTTTCAAACATTACACCTCAAAATTATTATCTCCAAAATACATTTTTTTAAACAAAAAAGCGTTGCAAAATCACAACACTCTTTTTATTTTCAATTCAGTCATAGTTATAGATAATAGTTTTATACTATAGAATATAAAAAAGGTTGATATATAAATATTTATGAATGTTTCGAATGTGATTGAAGAAGTTATAATCGTTTCTTTAATATAAATTAATGAGGAAGCGCGAAGTATGTAGCGAGAGGCTCGTTGATTTATATTTTAGAAACGATATAACTTCGTAATGAACCGAGAAACTGAATAAATATTTATATCCTTTAAAACAAATTATTATGGAAAAACATTATCCATTAACTATGACTGAAAAGAAATATAACATTCCTAATTTACCTTTTTCAATTCTTCATATCTTTTAACTTTTTGAGTTGTAGTTTTTGCTAAGCTTTCAGTTGTAATTGTAATGTTTTTAATATGTTTAAATATTGGTAATGACTTATTAATTTCTTTAACTTCATTCCAAATATCTTCTTTGTACTCTTCTTCGGTTTTATCTCCTAACTTTTCTTTTATTAAATCTTTGTCATAAACTATTTTTGCACATAACATAGTATCTGTTTTACTTTGTTCCCTTTGATATACTAAACTCTCTGCTACATAAGGTATTTTATTTATTAAAAATTCAATTTCTTGTGGATATACATTTTTTCCATTTTTCAAAACGATTATGTCTTTTTTTCTTCCTGTAACATATAAAAAATCATCTTTATCAAAATATCCAAAATCGCCTGTGCTAAACCAGCCATCTTTTAAAACTTTATTAGTTTCCTCTTCATTATTATAATATCCCATCATTACACTAGGACCTTTTACAGATATCTCCCCTACTCCATCTTTATCTGGATTATCTATTCTAGCTTCTAAAGTATCTAATACTAATCCTACTGAGCCTGGTCTTTTTTCTTTATCTGTTTCAGCAGAAATTACTGGAGATGTTTCTGTTAAACCATAACCTTGTACTAAATCTATTCCTAAATTGTTATATCCTATTATAGTATCTTTATTCATTGGAGCAGCTCCATATAAAACCACTCTTAAGTTACCTCCAAATTGATCCAATACTTGTTTAAAAAACACTTTTCGTAAATCTATGTGACATTTTAACAATGCATTTGAAATTTTAGATACTGTATTTATTAATTTCGTTTTTCCTTGTTCTTCAATTGCATTTTGAATTTTTTTGTACATAGTTTCTAAAACAAGTGGAACTGCAACAAATACAGATACTTTATACTCTTGTAAATTTTTTTGAATATATTTTAGTCCATCACAGAATGCAACTGTAGCACCACTATACATTCCATATAAAAACGTAATTGTACACTCAAATGTATGATGTATTGGTAAAAATGATAATAATGTGTCTGTTTCATATATTCTTACCCAAGTAGCGATTGCAGAAATATCTGAGCATATATTATATTGTGATAACATTACGGCTTTAGGCAAATTAGTCGTCCCTGAGGTAAATAGCATAATAGACATTTTTTTATTATCTATTTCTATATTTTCATATTTTGTATCACCATTTTTTAATAACTCATATCCTTTTTCTAACAAGTCCTTATAGCTTTTTGTACCTTCTACTTTTTCATCATCCATGCATATCAAAGTATTTACATTATTATTTGTTTCATCTTTTAATTTTGTCATTACATCAATGTATTTTTTATCAAAAATAACGACCTCTGCTTCACTTCTAGTAACTAGTGATTCTATTTCATTATCTGGTAAAGCCTTATCTAATGGCACAATTACCATATTTCCTGTTGTAACAGCCATATAAGCTGTACACCACTCATATCGATTTTTTCCTATTAAAACTACCTTTTTATTTTCTTTGCCTAAATCTAATAGGCTTGTACTTAAAGCTTTTACATCCTCTACATATTTTTCATATGTTACTTCTATGTATTCTGGTTCTTTTGCTGTATAATCTTTTTTATATTTATATGCCACATTTTTAGAATATTTCTCTTTTACCATTTCTAGTAGTTCTTTGTAATTGCTTATACTTTGCGCCTCATGAACTTTTCTTGGTTTTCCGTTTTTCATAATCTCTTCCCTTTCTAAAAAAATTTAACATGCCAATTGTATAATAAAATATACAAAAAATCAACCATAATTTCATGTAAATGAAAGAATATATGTTACTTGATGTTACAATTCACAGCTGATTATAAATTAGAATAGCTTCAAGTTAATATATAATATTTTTTGAAAAATGCGAATTGAAAGTGAGCAAGTTAGAAATTCTAATAAATTTTATGGAAAGAGTTCATTTTCGAAGAAAATGGAAGGGAGCCATAAAATTTATGTGAATTTCTTACGCAGTTCAGCTTGAACGAGCGTTTTTGAAAAAATATTATATATTAATTTGAAGCAATGTCAAATCGGCCGTGAATTGTAACAATATTTTATGAAAATTACCATGCTTTTCATGCGACTTCTATTGACATTTTCACCTAAAGAAAGGTATAATTTGACTAGCACTTTTACTTAGAAAAAGGAGAAAAAATGGAAAAGGATGTTTATGAATTAACAAATGCTCAAAAAAATATTTGGAATACAGAATTATTTTATAATGGTTCAAATATAAATAATATTTGTGCTATTATTAATGTATCTGAAAAATTAGATTTTAATATTTTGAAAAAAGCTATAGATTTAACTGTAGAAAAAAATGACAACTTTCATATAAATTTTGAAATTAAGGATGGGCATTTATATCAATCTTTTGATAACATACCAAATTATACAATAGATTTGGTAGAATTGCAAAATGAATCTGAATTAAATAAATTAGAAAGAAAAATGAAAAATCATATTTTTAATATTTTAAACGCAGATTTATTTGAAATAAAAATGTTTAAATATCCAAATTCCTCTGGTGGAGCAATAATTAACATACACCACCTTATAGCCGATTCTTGGACTATAGGATTATTAGCAGAAGAAGTAATAAATAAATATTCTTATTTATGTAGTAATATAGAATATAATAAAGAAAATTTTTCATATAAAAAATTTATTGATGAAGAAAAAAATTATTTAAATAGTAATCGTTATCAAAACGATAAATTATTTTGGGGAAATTATTTAGACAATATACCTGATCCTGTTACAATTCCATATATAAAGAAAAATGTAATAAAGAGAAATAACTATAATGCAAACAGAAAAATTTTTACATTAGATTTGGAAACAGTAAAAAAACTTCATGATTTTTGTACAAGTAACAATGTTTCTTTATTTGGCTTACTTTTAGCTGTTTATTCATTATATATTGGTAGAGTAAATGACTCTAATGATTTTATTATCGGAACACCGATATTAAATAGAACATCAAAAAGTCAAAAACAAACTATGGGTATGTTTGTAAATACAATTCCTCTACGTATACACTTGGATGAAAACTTAAAATTTTCAGAATTTATACCGGAAATATACACAAATTTTATGGCATTATTAAGACATCAAAAGTATTCATACCAAGATATTCTAGAAGATATAAGAAAAAAGAAACCTCAAATGCCAAATCTATATAAAGTTCTTTTATCATACCAAATAACTAAAATTAAATCAGATAATTGTCTAGATTACTATACAAAATGGAGATTTAATGGTTATATTTCTGACAATATTGATATACATTTTTTTGATATTGATGATTTAGGGAAAATAAATATAGCATATGATTATAAGATTTCTAAATACAATGCTGAAGATATTAATGAAATTCATAATAGAATTATATATATAATTAATCAAGTAATTGAAAATCCAGATATTCTATTGAAAGATATTATACTTTCAACACCTAAAGAATTAAAAAAAATATTACACACTTCATTGAAAAATGATTGTTTATATCCAACTGGAAAGACAGTATCTCAATTATTTGAAGAACAAGTACAATTAGTCCCTAATAATATCGCAGTAAAATTTAATGAGGATTTTATTACTTATGATGAGCTTAATAAAAAATCAAATCAATTGGCACATTATTTAAGAAACAAAGGAATTAAACCAAATGATGTTGTCGCCCTTAGATTAAATAAGTCTCTTGAGATGATAATTGCAATACTTGGTATTATTAAAGCTGGTGGATGTTATCTTCCTATAGATTTATCATATCCTCAAGAAAGAGTTTCTTTTATGCTTGAAGATAGCTCTGCAAAAATGTTTCTAACAAACGAGCAACATAAAGATGATTTATCTATATCTATTGAAACTTTTTTATTAGATATAAATGAATCTAATGAAATATACAAAAATGATACCAATAAT
Source organism: uncultured Clostridium sp. (assembly GCA_946409935.1). GTDB lineage: Bacteria > Bacillota > Clostridia > TANB77 > CAG-508 > CAG-269. Next base: position 58,692 of record CAMJYG010000002.1, read on the forward strand.
CTACTTTGTGTAAATACACCGGAAGATCTTATTTATATAATTTACACCTCTGGTTCTACTGGAACACCAAAAGGAGTTATGCTATGCCATCGTAATGTTGTTAGGTTAATAAAAAATGATAATTTCCAATTTGATTTTAATTCAAACGATGTATGGACAATGTTCCATTCTGTTGCATTTGATTTTTCGGTATGGGAATTATATGGTTCATTATTATATGGCTCTAAGCTTATATTAGTACCCGAGCTTACCTCAAAAGACCCTAATAAATTTCTGAGTTTATTAAGAGATGAGCATGTAACAGTATTAAACCAAACCCCTACTTATTTTTATAATTTATTAGATATGGAATTATTGACTCCTAATAATGATTTATCAATTAGATATATTATTTTTGGTGGTGAAGCTTTAAATCCAAGTTTATTATTACCTTGGAAAGAAAAATATCCAAATACGAATTTTATTAATATGTATGGTATTACAGAAACAACAGTTCATGTTACATATAAAAAATTAACTGATAAAGATTTATTATCAAGCAATTCAAATATTGGAAAACCTATACCTACTTTAACAACATATATTATGGATAAAAATCTTCATATTCAACCTTATAATGTAAAAGGAGAAATATGTGTAGGTGGATTAGGTGTTTGTAAAGGGTACTTAAATCGTCCTGAATTGAATAAAGAAAAATTTGTTATAAATCCATATAATCCTGATGAAATATTATTTAGGTCTGCCGATTCAGCAATACTTACTCCAAATGGAGATTTACATTATGTAGGTAGAATGGATAAACAGGTAAAAATAAGAGGATTCCGCATAGAAATTGGAGAAATTGAGAACAAATTATTAAAACATCCAAATGTTAAAAAATGTGTTGTATTACCAAAACAAAATGGTAGTGCAGACTCATTTTTAGTAGCATATATTGTTGCCAAAAAAGAAGTCTCTTCTGATGAATTAAAAGACTATATACGAAATTTAGTACCATCCTATATGATACCTAGCTATTTTGTATTTTTAGATAAAATTCCAATTAATACAAATGGAAAAACAGATAGAAAAGCACTTTTAGAAATGGATATTCAGGTTGATACAAACAAAAAATATATTGCACCACGAAATGATTTTGAAAAAACTTTCCAAATGATTTTAGAAAAAAATTTACAAATTAAAAAAATAGGAATTGATGATGATATTTTAAATTTAGGTGCAGATTCTTTAACATTAATGAGAATAACCATTGAATTGTTAGAAAAAAATTATATAGTAAATATCCAAGACATATATGAACAAAAAACAATACGCAGAATTTCGGATAACTTCTTCTACCCTAAAAAGTCAAATGTTTACAAATTTAAGCCAGAAAAAGATATTTATTATAATTTTGATGAAAACTTTTCTTATGATAAATTAACACCTAAAAATATAATGTTAACAGGTGCTACAGGATATTTAGGAATACATATTTTAAATGATTTAATAAACAGTACAAATTGTAATATATATTGTTTAATAAGACGTAAAAATAAAACAAGTTCAAAAAAGCGTTTACTTGATAAGCTATCTTACTATTTTGGCGAAGCACTTAATAACTACATAGATACACGTATTCATATTTTAGAAGCAGATATATCTAAACCAAAATTTGGCCTTTCTGAAGCTGAATACAAAGAACTTGGTCAAAAAATAGACTTAGTAATACATTCAGCCGCTATTGTAGACCACTATGGAGACAAAGATTTATTTGAATTAATAAATGTTATTGGAACAAATAATATAATTGACTTTTGTAAAAACTTTTCAATCTATTTAAACCATATTTCTACAACATCAATTTCAGCCTCACTTCCTAATGTTGAGAAACCTGTTGTATTTGATGAACATACACTTTACATTGGTCAAGATTATTCTAATAATATTTATATTGAAACCAAATTTGAGGCAGAATATAACGTTTTACAAGCACTTTTAAAAACAGATTTAAAAGCATCAATTTATAGAATTGGAAATATTAGTGCAAGATATACTGACGGAAAATTCCAAGAAAATGATACTAAAAATGCATTTTTAAATAGAATTATAACACTTTCAAAATTAGATTATATACCAGAATCATTTGCCAATTTAGATATTGATTTTAGCCCAGTTGATAACTGTTCTTCAATTATTACATTATTAGTGATGTTAAAAAGCAGTTACTCAAAAATATTTCATATTTATAATAATAACTCTATGAAATTAATAGATGTAGTTAATTATATAAAAGATAAAAATAATCCTACTAAAATAATTGATGATCAAAAATTTTATGATTATATAAAAATAAAATCAGATATTCTTGGAATAATAAATGATTTAACAAGCAAATCTTCTCCATATAATAACAATATAATTATGGATAATTCATTTACAATAAATTATATGGAAAAATTAAATATTTCTTGGCCTAAAATTGACCAAATATATTTAAGTAAATTTTTTAAAAAATACTTAACTTAGGCGTAGCCTGTTCTACAATAGAAAAGTCAGTATGACTTTCCTATTGTAGAACAAATCGGAAAGCTAATAAACTTGTAGTATGTTATTTTAAACTATAAATTTTAATTAGCAAAAACTTTAAATTAGCAAAGCTTTCCGTAAATTTGTTCCCGCGCGAAATTTTCGCCAGAAAATTTCTGCGCAACGCTTATGGCGAAGCAAGAAAGGAATGGAATTTAAAATGAAAAAAAAAATTGATATGTGCTTTGTCCGCATTATATGCCTATACTCTTTTATCCCTATATTGATTGTAACTATTTTATATCCTATACTTCCTAGACTATTAAATTACCCTGCAGATAGTATTGACAATCAATTTCAAATAAAACTAGATGGCATTACCTATACTGTACAATATCTCTTCCTAATAATTTTGGTAGTATTTTTTAGCCTTATAATTTTATTTATTAGAGCATATCGTATGTATAAATTAACTTCAAAAATAAATACAAATAAATTATCACAAAATGAAACTCTTTCTACTTTATATAAAATTAGAGCATTTTGCTACAACACACCATATTTATTATATTTTTTGGAAATATTTATACCATTAATTTTTTTACCTTTAACACTTTATGCTTTAAAGGCATATCCAATTGCTATTTTGAAAATATGTTTAGTATATATATCATTCCTTACATTAGCATCTGTAATAACATTTATTTTTGCAAAAAATGAATTTGGATATATATTAAATTTATTAAGTTCAATGTATCCAAAATTGATGAAAGAAATAGAAATACAAAACTCAAATAATAAAAAAAGAGCTATAAAATCGCTTCCAATTAAGCTGATTTTACAAATTTTACCTTTAGTTCTTGTAACATTAATATTTCTTTCCTTAATTAGCTATCAGCAGTTGAGTAAAGAAATTGGAGATGTTTATTACAATTCTTATTATGTATTATATAATAATACTTTTGATAAACATTTTTCATCTGTAGAAGAGGTAAAACAAAATTTAATAAATCTACAATTATTAGATAAATCTCATAAATATTTTATAATTTATAAAAACGGAGATTATTATACTTCTGACAATAGTACCTTAACTAATTTTTTTGTTGAATACACTCTACAAAAATCAGAATCGCAAAATAATCATACTTTTGATTATTATTGCCTGGACAATGAAGGACTAGCATTTAAATGCAATCTTTCTGATGGAAGTTACTGCTATGCTGGAATATATTACAATATATCACAACCTATTTTCTTAAAGTTTATAGTCTCTTGTGACGTAATATTATGTTTTATAATTTTTATAATACTTATTTATATTTCATTTTCACTTTCAAGAGAAATAAAAACAGTATCTACAAAGTTAAAGAAGATTGCTTCATCAAATAAAAATGATATAAATTTAGATGAAACTTTAACAATAACCTCTGAAGATGAACTAGCTGACCTATCATTAGCATTTAACCTAATACAAGGATTTACAAAAAATAATATTGATGAAATAAAATCTAGTCAAACAACATTAATGGAACAAGAACGTTTAGCTTCGCTTGGTCAGTTAATAGGTGGAATTGCACATAACTTAAAAACGCCTATAATGTCAATTTCTGGAGCTGCAGAAGGTTTAAATGATTTAATAACAGAATATGACACTTCAATTGATGATCCAGAAGTAACAAGTTTAGATCACCATGACATTGCAAAAGATATGTATTCTTGGATTACCAAAATAAAAACACATACAGAATATATGTCAGATGTTATAACTGCAGTAAAAGGACAAGCAGTAAATTTATCAAATGAACAGGATATATCATTCACAGTAGAAGAATTAATAAAAAGAGTTGATATTTTAATGAAACATGAACTTAAAAATGCTATTATCTACTTAAATATAAAAATGCTCGCAAATGAAGGAATAACCATAAATGGCGATGTAAATAGCTTAGTTCAAGTTATAAATAATATGATTTCTAATGCTATTCAAGCATACAATGGTAAAACAGAACAAAATATAGATTTAATTATAGACCAAAAAGAAAATAATTTAATAATTTCTATAAAAGATTATGGTTCTGGAATACCAGAAAAAGTTAAAGAAAAACTATTTAAAGAAATGATAACAACTAAAGGAAAAAATGGTACAGGTCTTGGTTTATATATGTCTTACTCTACTATCAAAGCTCATTTTAATGGTGATATTAAAGTTGAATCTGAACAAGGAAAAGGTACTACTTTTAGTATAATTTTACCATTAAACTAAGTTTCAGTATTTTTTTTATAAAACCCTTGATTTTTAACAATTTTATTAATATAATTTAGAAAAGTGATATTATTCGTACTAAAAAGTAAGAAAATATAGAATATTTTGACTAAAATCATAGTATTTTCTTATTTATAAACATTATAGTATCATAATTAGGTTTTTAAGGGGTATTATTATGAGAAAAGGGTTGCAGAATGCTGTAAATAATTTAAATAATAACTACAAAATTATTGCAGTAGACGATGAAGAAGGAATTATAGATTCTCTATCTATATTTCTAAAAAGGTCTGGCTATGAATTTACTGGTGTTACAAATCCTGTTGAAGCAATTGAAAGAATACGAAATGAACATTTTGATTTAATGATACTGGATTTTATTATGACTCCAATTCATGGTGACCAAGTTGTTGAAGAGATTAGAAAATTTAATAAAGAACTTTATATTTTGTTACTAACTGGCCATAAAGATTTGGCTCCACCTTTAGAAACCATAAAAAGATTAGATATTCAAGGATATTGTGAAAAAAGCGATAAATTTGATCAATTATTATTATTAATTGAATCTGGAATAAAATCAATTTCACAAATGAATGAAATTAAAAAAGTAAATGATGAATTAAAAAGTACTTATGAATTACTACAAAACGCATATTTAGAAAGTATACAAACATTAAGATATACAGTTGATGCAAAAGATAACTATACAAGAGGTCATTCTGATAGAGTTTCAGAATACTCTGTTTTAATAGGTAATGCATTAAATCTTCCAGAAAAAGATATAAATACATTAAAAATTGGTGGATTATTCCACGATATTGGAAAAATAGGTGTACCAGATAGTATTTTATTAAAAGAAGATAGATTAACCGATGATGAGTATTCAGAAATAAAAAATCATCCTTCTATAGGTGCTCACATTTTGTCAACAGCATCAATTTTCAATGATATTATTCCAATTGTTAAACATCATCATGAAAAATATGATGGTTCTGGTTATCCAGGAAGGTTGCGTGGTAACGAAATTCCTTATTTAGCAAGAATAACAACTATAGCAGATAGTTTTGATGCAATGACTTCTAGAAGAACTTACCGTGATTCACTTCCAATAGAAGAGGTTATAACCGAATTTGAGAAGTGCAAGGGTACTCAATTTGACCCAGAACTAACAGATGTGTTTTTGGATATTATTAGAAATAATTATGATAAGATTTTAGAAATAAAAGAAAAATATAAAGCATAAAAAATTGCCAAAGGGACGCCCCTTTTGGCAATTTTTTTAAACTTTCATTGAAAGCCCTACTTTTTGTCTTTCCATATCTATTTTTATAACCTTAACTTTTACAACATCACCTACTGAAACTATATCAGACGGATTTTTTATAAACTTATCACTCATTTCAGAAATATGAACTAGACCGTCGTGCTTTACACCAATATCTACAAATGCACCGAAATCTATTACATTTCTTACAGTTCCTGTTAATATCATTCCTTCTTTTAAGTCTTCTAATTTTAATACGTCACTACGAAGTATTGGTTTTGGCATATCTTCACGTGGGTCTCTACCAGGTTTTGATAATTCTGCTATTATATCTGATAATGTCATCTCCCCTATTTCTAGCACCTTTGCTGTTTCTTCTACATTTATAGTTTTTAATTTATTTCGTAATTCTTCTAATCTTTCTTTATCTTTTAAATCTTCTTTATTAAATCCAATTTTTTCAAGCAATTTTTCTGTTGCTTCATAGCTTTCTGGGTGAACTGCTGTTATTTCTAACGGATTATCTCCATCTAAAATTCTTAAAAAACCAGCACATTGTTCAAATGCTACTTTCCCTAGTTTTGGAACTTTTAATAACTGTTTTCTGTTTTTTAATTTTCCATTTTCATCTCTATATTTTACAATATTTTTAGCAATTGTACTATTAATTCCAGAAACATAAGATAATAATGAAGGTGTTGCAGTATTTACATCTACTCCAACTTTGTTAACACTATCTTCGACTACACCTGTTAAGCTTTCTGCTAATTTCTTTTGGTTAACATCATGCTGATATTGCCCAACACCTATAGCTTTAGGGTCTATTTTTACAAGTTCTGCTAATGGGTCTTGTAATCTTCTTGCTATAGATATTGCTCCTCTTATAGACACATTAATATCTGGATATTCTTCTGTTGCAAGCTTTGATGCCGAATAAACAGAAGCTCCTGCTTCACTTACTATAACATAATGTACAGGTCTTGAAGCTTCTTTTATCATATCTGCAACAAACATTTCAGATTCTCTTGAAGCTGTTCCATTTCCAATTGCTATCATATCTATTTTATCTTTTTCAATTAATTTTAGTAGTTCTTTTTTAGCTCCCTCAACATCATTTTGTGGTTCTGTAGGATAAACTGTTGTGTAATCTAAAACTTTACCAGTTTCATCAATTACTGCAATTTTACAACCTGTTCTATATGCAGGGTCAAATCCCATAACAGTTTTCCCTTTGATTGGAGCACCTAGCAATAATTGTTTTGAATTTTGTCCAAATACTTTTATTGCCTTTTCTTCGGCTTTTTCTGTTAGGTCTGAGCGAATTTCTCTATCTATTGATGGTTCTATAAGTCTTTTAAAGGCATCTAAAATTGTTTCTTTTAACATATTTGTAAACTGTGTTTCACCTTTTATTATATCTCTTTCAATATATGCTAATATTTTTTCTTCTGGCTTTTCTATTTTTACCTTTAAAAATTCTTCTTTTTCCCCACGATTAATTGCAAGTATTCTATGACTTGGAATATATTTTATAGCTTCTTTATAATCATAATACATTTCATAATTAGATTTCTCATCTTTGGCTGCTTTTGTTTCTATTAATGCTTCTCTATAACATAATCTTTTTATTTCTTTTCTATATTTCGCATTATCAGAAATATCTTCTGCAATAATATCTAAAGCTCCTTGAATAGCTTCTTGGCTACTATTTACAACTTTATCTTTATTCTCCCTGTCTTCTTCAGAAAGACTATCTATGTTTATATATTCTTTTGCTATTTCTTCTATAGGTTTTGTTTCTTTTTGTTCTATAATAATTTGTGCAAGTGGCTCAAGCCCTTTAGCTTTTGCTACTGTAGCCCTTGTTTTTTTCTTTTGCTTATATGGTCTATATATATCTTCAACCTCTGCTAATGTTTTACCAATTGCTACAGCTTGTAGAATTTCATCTGTAAGTTTTCCTTGCTCATCAATTGACTTTATTACTTCAGCTTTTCTTTGTTCAAGATTCCTTAAGTAATTTAACCTTTCACCTAAATCCCTAAGTGTTTCATCACTTAATCCTCCTGTTACCTCTTTTCTATATCTTGCAATAAATGGAATTGTATTCCCCTCATCTATTAACTTTATAGTGTTTTCCACTTGTGAAGTTTTTATATTTAACTCTTCTGCTATTATTTTTATGATTTTTTCCATTTTATTATTATTCCTTTCCTATTTTTTCTTTTTGATGTTTTTGGGTGTTTTTGGGGACACCTTCCCCAAACACCTCTTTGTCATAATTTGTTATTCAATATTAAAATTAATAAATTAAATGTTCAGACTATTCTTCAAAAATTATACTCTTAAAATAATCTATATCTTGGTAATTTCCATACAAATCTCCTCTGTATGTATAAATTATTCCACAATAATCATTTTCTAAAGTTTCTATATACATTATATAATCCATACTATTTTTTTGGCTTGCTTTAATAATATAACACATTCCATATTTCGATTTATAATTTCCCATTTTTGAAAAATTAATATATTTACTATTATTCAATTTTCTCTCATTGCTATTTGAATATACAAATTTATATATTTCATCAAATATTGCCTGATCTTTAGATTCTTTATTATCTTTATAATAAAAGTCTACCTTTCCTTTTGAATAATTTGTTTCTTTATTTAAATCTGTGTCTGGAATATTAAATTCAAATATTTTATCACTATTATAATCATAAAAAAATTCAGTTTTGTATTTAACGAAACTTGAAATGCCATTACTTTGATCTAATATTTTATATCTCGTAGCTATTAATTCTTTATTATCAATTGAATAATATTTTAAAATAAATGCACCATATTCTATATTTTCTCTCTTTGCATTTTCTTTAACTTTTATTGTTTCCCCAGTTTCAATTATCTTATAAATATTTTCATTAAACAATATATCTCTTTTGATAAAATTTACTTTTCTAAACTCTACTTCATCATAATATTTATCTTGTGAAATTATTTTTTTTAAATTTTCTTCTTTATATTTATCATATTTTATATGTAAACTTAATCCCTGTATAAATAATCCACATAATAAAATTACTGCGATTATTATATTAGTTATTATTCTTTGATTTATTATTTTTATATCTTGTTGTATATCTTTTAAATCGCATATAAGATTATTTATTTTATTATAACTATTATATGCATAGTATGGAATTCTAATTTTTTCATTATCTTTAAATTTTATCAACATCTCTCTATCTGGTACTCCAATTAAGAAAGCTATTGGAGTTGCAATTAAAATATACGCTATAGCAAAAAAAGCATTTGCAGCAGTAAAACCGATTACATCTTCCACATCTTTAATTCTCGTAATTTCACTAATTCCAAAGAAAAAAAACAACAACACAAAAATCACAATACTTGTCCAACATATAGATATATAGCCTTTTCCTCTTTTAAATTTTACACAGTCTATATTACTTATACTAGATTTTTTTTCTTTATGCATATTTCTTTCACTCTTTTTTTGTCCAAAACCACTTCTCTCATATATTTTTCTTTTATAATTAATATATATACTATCATGATTTAATATAACTTCTGCTTTTTCTTCTTCTTTACTACTTGAATATCTTTTTGCATATATTACATTTGTTTCAAAATTATATTTAATACTCATTTTTAACTCCTTGTATTCTTGCATAAAGTTTTCATTTCAAAGATATTATATCATAATTCTTATGTATTGTGAAATGTACCACAAAACATTTTTTTTATACCTATTTTAATTAATTTTAAACAAATAAATAAGGACAAATCTAGCTAAAGTAATTACGGAAACAAATATAAGAACAGCGGGAAAAATATTTATTTTAAATTTATGAACATATCTATCAATAAAAAATAGCACAATAAATCCCCACCATAAAAAAACAGTATAATTTTCTTTAAAAGCATTTTCAAATTGCCCTTGAAACATATATATTGTTGCATGAGTAAGCCCACACCCGGGGCAATTTACGTTGAAAATAGCCTTTATTGGACACAATGTTGAAAACATAGCTTGCATAAGTACTAAATATGCAATTATAAGGCATATTGCCAATCTATTATTATATATATCTTTTTTTAATTTATTTATCATAAAAAATTCCTTACCCTGCAATTGTTTATACCAATCATATTTACACATGCAATATAAAAAGTGGTCTAAACCACTTTTTACCCTATAATAGAAAAGTCAGTATGGCTTTCCTATTATATAAATTTAATACATTGATGGCACTTGTACTGCTGAATTAAATACTGCTGTTCCAATTCCTAACATCAATAAAACAATATATATTAGAATTACAACACCTAATATAATTAATTGTGCTCTTGCCCAGTTAATTAAGTTTCTGTTTCTTACTGCTCCACATGCAAATACTATTGCTAAAATTAATCCTACACATGGAATAGCAAATAATAGTTGAAATCCTATAAATTTTCCTACTGATAGTGGTTGATTTTCTTGATCCATATTATTCCCCCCTTTTTTATTCATTATAATTCTAATATTTTTGTCTTTTTTTGTCAATAGTAACTTATTTTTCAAAAATTATTTAAAATCTATTGATTTTCTCCGTTTTTCGTGTTATTCTTAAAGTATAGATTGTAAAATTATGACTAAAATTATCGAAAAATAAGTAAAAAGGGGGGAATTTATTATGGATAAAAAAACAACAAGCTGGGTAGCTTATCTTACTTGGATTGGTTTAATTATAGCTTTTTGTGCTGGAGATAAAGAAGGTGCTAAATTCCATATAAATCAAGCGCTTGTAATCTTCTTATTCTCTTTATTGTCTATTATTCCTTGTGTCGGATGGATATGGGGTATATTTATGATAGTATGTTGGTTTATGGGATTAATAGCAGCTATAAACCAAGAAGAAAAACCAGTACCATTAATAGGTGGAATTAAAATATTAAAATAAAGCTATTGAAAAATAGCTTTATTTTTCGCCTACTTAATATTTTAGTTTTTTATATACTTTATTTTTGTCTTGGGGAGGATTATTAATTTTTATGAAAAAAATTAATTACACTTTTATTTCTATATATATTACATATATATTAATTATTTTTTTAGGAATTATATATTTTTCAATTCTAGAAAAATATATTCCGATTCCCAAATGCCCTTTTTATACTCATTTGGGTATTTTTTGTCCTGCCTGTGGTGGCACTAGAGCTATTATTTCCCTTTTGAATTTTGATTTATTATCTTCTTTTTTTTATAATCCTATTGTTTTATATACAATTTTCTTTACAACTTTATATTTAATTACTGAATTAATAAATTTATTTTTTAATAAAAAAATAAATATCCCTTTTAATTTTATCTTAAAATTTGGAATATTTATTTTATTTTCTAATTGTATAATTAAAAATATACTAATCTTATTTTAATTATTTTTTTATATTATATCACTGTAATTATTCAATTCCAAGATATTCATTATATGTAACTTCTCTATCAATAACATTTCCATCTTCTTTTATGTCTATGATTCGATTTGCAACTGTTTGAGTCAATTCATGGTCATGTGAAGTAAATAACATGTTTCCGGTAAATCTTTTCATTCCTTCATTAAGTGATGTTATGCTTTCCATGTCTAAATGGTTTGTTGGCTCATCAAAAATTAAGAAATTTGCTCCAGATAACATCATTTTAGAAAGAACACATCTTACTTTTTCTCCTCCAGATAAAACACTTACTTGCTTTAATGCTTCATCTCCAGAAAATAGCATTCTTCCCAAGAAACTTCTTACATAAGTCTCATCTGGATCTTTTGAATATTTTCTAAGCCATTCTGTAACATTTTCATCTGTTTCAAATAAATAATTATTATCTTTTGGAAAATAATTTTGTGAAATTGTCGTTCCCCAAATTAGCTCGCCATCATCTTGCTCTATTTCTCCAGCTATAATTTGAAATAAAACTGTTTTTGCAATTTCATTATCTGCTAAAAATGCAATTTTATCTCCTTGTTTTACATCAAAAGAAATATTATCTAATACTTTTACACCTTCAATTGTTTTAGAAATATTTTTTACTCTTAATATTTCCTTACCTGGTTCTCTTTCTGGTTTAAAATCTATATAAGGATATTTTCTATTAGATGGTTTTATTTCTTCTAATTCAATTTTTTCTAATGTTTTCTTTCTAGAAGTTGCTTGTTTAGATTTAGAAGCATTTGCACTAAATCTTGCAATAAAATCTTGTAGTTCTTTAATCTTTTCTTCCTTCTTTTTGTTTTGCTCTCTAGCTTGTTTTAATGCTAATTGGCTTGATTCATACCAGAAATCATAATTTCCTGGATAAACTTTTATTTTACCAAAATCAACATCAGCAATATGTGTACAAACTTTATTTAAAAAATATCTATCATGTGATACTACAATTACTGTATTTTCAAAATCCATTAAAAAATCTTGTAACCAATTTATGCTTTTTAAATCTAAGTCATTTGTTGGCTCATCTAATAATAATACATCTGGATTTCCAAATAAACTTTGAGCAAGTAAAACTTTAACTTTCTCCTTTGCTTCTATCTCTTTCATCATTTTATAATGATTATCTGGACTAATCCCTAAATCATTTAAAAGTGTTGCAGCATCAGCTTCTGCATTCCAACCATCTAATTCCGCAAATCTTTCTTCTAATTTTGCAGCTCTCATTCCATCTTCTTCTGAAAAATCTGGTTTAGCATATATTTCATCTTTTTGTTTCATTATATCATATAATTCTTTATTCCCCATTATTACGGTATCAATTACTGGAAATTCTTCAAAAGCAAAGTGATCTTGCTTCAAAATAGATAGTCTCTCTCCTTTATCTAGGCTTACGTCACCTTTACTTGGTTCTATTTCTCCTGATAAAACCTTAAGGAAAGTTGACTTTCCAGCTCCATTTGCTCCTATTATACCATAACAATTTCCTTTTCCAAATTTTATGTTTACGTCTTCAAATAACACTCTTTTACCAAATCTAACAGTTACTCCATTTGCACTTAGCATTTTTAACATTCCCTTCTAAATAAAAATTTTTTCTTAAAGTATTATACAATATTTTCCAATACTTTTCAAGGATTTTATATCTTTTGATTTTTATGCCAAAATTCTGTGCAACGCATAGATCGAAGCTCATTATCTACAATAGGAAAAGATAACTTTCCAATTGTAGATAAAATACAAAAATAGTAAAAGCATATTTTTTATCTTTTACTATTTTTATAACAGTATTATTTTTTTGTTACTTGTAAAATATCTTAAAATTAATCATCAAATAATAATTTAATTCCCCATAATCCTGAAATTCCAACTAAAGAATATACTATTCTAGAAAGTACTGACATTTGTCCAAATATTGCAGCAACTAAATCGAATTTAAATAATCCTATTAATCCCCAATTTATTGCTCCAATAATAATTAATACTAATGCTATTTTATCTATTATCTTCATCTTTCTTCCTCCTCTACTAAAATATAGTTGTTATTATTATATGTTATTAATTAAATATTTATTCATTTTATCTCTATGTATTTTTATATGTAAGTTTCATAGGATTATTTAATATTATTCTATTAGGAGTTGTAATTGGTGAATGGAAAAGTCTAGCAATGAGAATTTCTTTTCCAAAGGAAGGAAAAATAAAAATAGATGGAAAAGTTTTTGACTATAAAAACTCAAATGTTTTTATTTTTATAGACAGACATATTAATAATTCCAGTTTTACAAAATATGATAACAATTTAGTAATTTTAAATTCACAAAAAACATATATGGTTAATGTAGAACTATTAAATAAAAAACAATTAAATCAATTTATAGAAAATTTGATATTTCAAAAAAAAATAAAATAGAGATTTTAAAATCTCTATTTTATTTTTTGGTGGGCAACGAGGGGGTCGAACCCTCGACCTTCTGATTAAGAGTCAGCTGCTCTACCAACTGAGCTAGTCACCCATATAAACAATACTTTTATATTATATATTCTTTTTATTTTAATGTCAATAGTTTTACGCTGTATTTGTTATTATTTAATACTAAAAAAGAGCATAAATTCTAAGTATTTTACATTGTATAGAAATTTATGCCCTTTTATATAATTTTATTATTCTTGATTTTCTGATTCTTCGTTTGTATTAGAATTTTGTTGTTCACCAGAATTTTCTGTATTTTCCTCTTTTTTATCTTCTTGTTCTTTATTATCTTCTGTTTCAACAACTGGCTGAGTATTGGTTTCTTCAGTAGACTGTACGTTATTATTTTCCGTACTTTCTGAATTCTCAACATTTTCTTCATTAAGGTCATTTTCCTCATTATTAACAGGAACTTCTGGGCTTTCTTCTTTTTCTACCCCTTTTAATACAATTCTTGCCATTGCACTATATGTATCTCTCGAAAGAAGTGTAGTAGAAACAACTTTTCCATTTAAAGATTTTGTAATATATGTTTCTGTTTTTATTCCAGTATGACCTTTTTGTTTTACTTTTTCTTCACCTGGTTGTAAGCTTTCATCTTCTTCATATTTTGTTGGTACAGGAATGGTAGCAATTGTTTTTGTATTAAAACTAAAGGTATATTCATTTTCTTCCTTTATTCCGAATATAGCAACTGTTGCAATTCCATTTTTCTCGCTAGCCGAAATTCTAATTGGATATTTTCTAGTATTTTTAAATTTAAAATCTAATACACCATAAACAACTGTTGCATCTCTTCCTGCCGATACATAAGATGTTACAAATTGATGATTACTTCTTTCTACAGATTCCAAATTTGCCATTAAAATAGCATTATATAATGTTGAAGAAATTTGACATATACCGCCACCAATTCCATCTACTACTTGACCTGCTTCATATACTTTTGCATTTTTATATCCTGCAGCAGCTGTTCTTGGTCCTAAAGCTTTATTATATGAAAATACCTCTCCCGGCATTACGACTTTACCATCTAATTTTTGACATGCTATTCTTAGATTTGTAGTTCTATTTACATCACTTACATCATACCTTGTAGTAAAAATTGATAATTGGTCTGGAAAAGCTTCTGTACCTATTTGATTAATTGTAATTTTAGGCTTAGTAATTTTAAGTTTTATGATATATTCTTCTTTTTCTTCTTCTAATATTTTCTTTGCTTCTTCAACATCGAAATCAATTCCTTCGACTTCTGGATATACTGTAAATGGCTCCTTCGTATAATAAGCATCCTGAGCCTCTTTATATATCTCTTGATGAATTTTTTCAATATCAATTTGATCTGGTACTTTGTTCTTTACTGGAATTTCTATGTAATTATTGTCCACATTTATATTATTTAATATATCTTTTACTTTATTTAGTAAAATTTCTTTATCTATACAAATTCCTTCTTTTCCTTTTGTAATTATTAATTGTTCATCCTCTATGGCATAACTTGACTCTATTACTATTCCAGGTAAATTTGTTCCTATATCCTCTATATTTTGCTTTGCAATATCTTCATTTAAAACCATTTGTACATTAATATCTTTTTTTCCAATTAAGGCAAATAATATATTATAATTATTAATTATAATATTATCTTCTCTTCCTATTGAATATGCTTCATCTACAGCCTTTTGAATTTCATAATTAACTTCCATAATTGTAGGATTTAAACTAGATTCATATTCACCATATTTAACATTAATTTCTTTTTGTTTTTTTTCATCATATATAGTTTGCAATTTTGCAATTGCTTCTTCTTTAGTTAATCCAGAAACTTCTACGCCTTCTATACTTATTCCACTTACTATTTTAGAGTTATTGATATTTATTAATGCAAAAATGGTAGAAAATATAATACCTAATATTAATATACTGCTTATAATTACAATTGGCATTTTGAATTTATTTTTTTGTTTCGATTCTTTCATGTTTTCTATATCTTTTTTTATTTTGCTATTTTTTTCATCAACTTTTTTAAATTTTTCTTTTTCTAAATTCTCTTTAACAACTTTCTCTTCAATCTTTTCTAGATTTTCTCTATCTTTTTCTTTTAAATTATTTTTAACTCCGTTTTCCATAATAATATTTCCCCTTATTTATTATCCTACTTTAAATATTATCATAAAGTACTATTTTTGACAAGATTTTTATATACTTTTAATTCTAAAGTTGTTACTAGTTAATACTTTTAGACTTAACCTCTTTTAGAAATGTTGAAATATTAATATTTTCGAGAATGAATCGAAAGCAAATTAAATGTTATTAGAATTTTTTAAATTAGTTTTTATAATTTAAAGTATTAACTAGTAACCTAAAGTTACAACATCATAGGAGTATAAGTATTTCATTTCTTTCTAAACATAATTAACAAAAACAACTTTTTAAATTCACAAATATATTAAAATCATTTAATCATCTACTATTGTATTAATATTCAAGATTTTTATATCCTATTACCTATTTTTATTATTACAAAATTATTACATTTGCATTACATTTATAATAATTTTAAAAAAATACTTGAACATTGTAAAATTTAATATTATAATGTTGACAGCAAAAGATAAGTAGGAGATAAAAAAAATGGAACTAAAAAAGAATATATTTTTTAATACAGATAAACTAATTGAAAATAGTAAAGTTAAAATTTCTTATACAGGAAAGCTTTTTCAGGATGCCTCAGAAGAAGTTTCTATTCATTATGGATTTGGAAACAATTGGGATAATGTAAATGATATAAAAATGGAAAAAACAGAATTAGGATTTCAAGCTGAAATAGAGCTAGGTGAAGGTGAAACATTTAATTTCTGCTTTAGAAATGAAAATAATGTATGGGATAATAATGAATGCCAAAATTATGTTTTTCCATTAGAAAAAATTCAAAATGAATTAATAGTATTAGATAATGAACCTGTGTCTTTAGGCTCTGCTAAAAAATTAAGAAAATCATATTTATGGAATAAAAAAATTCGTTTAGCAGTATATAAAATTATAACTTATCTTCCAAAATTAATCTCTGGAAATTATAAAAGAAAACTTGTAAATAATTAAGTAAAAACTAGTAAAGTAAATCAAATTAAAAATCTAAAAATAAGGTAGTATATAAAAATACTACCTTTTATTGATTCTTATCATGTAATAATCCAACCGCCATTTGGTGAAATAATTTGACCAGTGGTAAATGTATCTTCTATTAGCCACTTTACGCATTTAGCAATATCTTCTGGCTTTCCAATTCTACACAATGGTGTTTCATCTTTTATTATTTCCATTACCTCTTCAGAAATATCATTATTCATTTCAGTATCAATAATTCCAGGGGCAATTGCATTTACTCTAATATTTGACGGTCCTAATTCCTTTGCTAAGGCTTTTGTCATTCCATTTATTCCTGCTTTTGCAGTTGAATAATGTACTTCACAGGAACTTCCAACATTTCCCCATACAGAAGAAATATTTATAATACATCCTTTTTTATTGTGTATCATATTAGGTAATACTTCTTGACTCATAAAAAAAACTGAATTTAAATTTACATTAATCATATTATTCCAATCTTCATCTGTTATTTGGGTAAATTCTTTAAATTGTGCAATACCTGCATTATTAATTAAAATATCTATTTTTCCATATTTCTCAATTGCATATTTTACTAGTTTCTTTGCTTCTTCTCTTTTAGAAACATCCGCTTTTACTATATCTATTTCTATATCATCTTTCTTTAATTCCTCTTTAAGCTCAATTGCTCTTTTTTCAGAATTATTATAATTAGCAATAACATTTATTTTATCTCGTGCAAGACTTTTTGCAATTTCTCTTCCAATTCCTCTTGATGCTCCTGTAACTATAGCAACTCTATTCAATTTCCTCAGCTCCTTTAAATATTGATAAAAAGCAAAAATTAAAGCCAACAATTAAGCACTTTGCAAAACTATTGACCTTTATGGAGCCACTTCCCAGATTCGAACTGGGGACCCTCGCATTACAAGTGCGATGCTCTGGCCAGCTGAGCTAAAGTGGCAAAATATTAAATTTGGTGACCCCGACGGGAATCGAACCCATGTCTCCGCCGTGAAAGGGCGATGTCT
>CAMJYG010000003.1 GCA_946409935.1 uncultured Clostridium sp.
CTTCCTACTGTAGGAAAGCCCGTTATTTTTTATTAAAAAGCTTTAACTAGTAACAATATGCATAAATTTTATAGAAAATTCTATTCCCTTTTTTCAAAAAACGTAGTATAATATAAAACATAAAAAATAAGCAGTTTGTAAATTTGGAAGGAATGAATTAAAAAATGAACACAATATTAGGAGAGCTTGGTAAGTCAAATAAATTTACAGATTTACTAAAACAGATAGAAAATAAAACAAGTCCGGTAGCAATATCGGGCTTAACTGACGTTGGCTTAATACAAATGAGTACGGCAATTAATGAGTTTGGAAAGATTCCTATATGTATAGTTACATATAATGAAATTCAAGCAAAAAAAATATATGAAGATATAAAATATTTTACAGATAAAGTAGTATTATTTCCAAAAAAAGAAATTGTAACTTATGACTATATAGCGGAAAGTAAGGATTTACCTTATGAAAGAATAGAAGCATTAAATTCAGTAATAACAAAGAAAAATATAATTGTTGTTACAACAATAGAAGCATTAATGCAAAAGTTGCCTAAAAAAGATGTATTATATAAGAATGTATTAGATTTAAAAATAGGAGAGACCTATAATTTAGAAGAGGTAAAGCAAAGATTAGTAAAGCTAGGATATGCTAGAAGTGACCTAATTGAAGGAAGAGGGCAATTTAGTATTAGAGGTGGAATTGTAGATATTTCTATAAGCGAAAATATTGGAGTAAGAATTGAATTTTGGGGAGATGAAGTAGATTCAATTAGAAATTTCAGTATTACAAGCCAAAGATCAATTAATAGTTTAGAAAAAACTTCAATATATCCATCACACGAATATTTATTAGAAAAATCAATTGAAGTAGTAAGTGAAAAAATAAGAGAAGATTATAAAAATACCAAAAATGGCGAACTAATAGAACTAGATATAGAACAAATAAAAGCAGGAAATTATATCAGCAAAATAGACAAGTATTTTGATTGTTTTTATCAAGAGCAACAAACTTTATTAGAATATTTATCTGATAATTACTGTTTATTTATTGATGAAATCAGCAAAATAGAAGCTAGAAGTAGAAATATTGAAATAGATAGAGAAAATTTAATTAAAGCATTATTTGAAAAAGAAAAAATAGTTCCAGAAGCTATTACAAATTCTTTAAAAATAGAAGATATAAAAGAAAAATTTGGAAAAAAACAAATAATTTATATTGAAAAGCAAGATATAAAAAATAAAATAGCTGGGGAAAATTATAAATTTCAATATAGAGAAATTAATTACTATAAAAGCGAAATAGATAATTTAATAGAAGAACTAAGAAAAGGAATAAATGAAAAGAAAAAAATATACATTTTAGTTTCAACAACTGAAAAAGCAAAAAAACTTCAAACATTATTAAATGAGAAAGAAATATTAAATAAAATTGAAGAAAAATTAAATCAAACTATTATAGTAAAATCAAATGAGTCTATAGTTACTATAACTATTGGAAAGATTTCCGCTGGATTTGAATGTTATGATTTAAATGAAATTGTAATATCAGCAGATGATTTAATAGATGGTGAAAAAAGGAAAAAAACAATTAGTAGTGCAGCTTTTAAAGAGGGAGAAAAAGTTGTATTTGCTGATTTAAAAGTACGGAGATTATGTGGTTCACAGAAAATATGGAATAGGTATTTATATAGGTGTAAATACTATAAAAGCTGATAAAACTATAAAAGATTATATAAAAATAAAATATCAAAATGATGATATTCTATATATACCTACAAATGATATGGATTCTATTAGAAAATATATAGGTGGAGATGCAATACAGCCTAAGATAAATAAGCTTGGAACTAGAGACTGGGAAAATACCAAAACAAAAGTTAAAAAGAATTTACGAGAGGTTGCAAAAGAATTGATAGAATTGTATGCAAAAAGAGAAAAAGCACAGGGGTTTGCATTTAATAAAGATACACCTTGGCAAGGGGAATTTGAAGGTAAATTTCCATATCAAGAAACAGACGACCAGCTTCGCTGTATAGAAGAAGTAAAAAAAGATATGGAATTAGCAAAGCCAATGGATAGACTATTATGTGGAGATGTAGGATATGGAAAAACAGAAGTTGCATTAAGAGCTGCATTTAAAGCTACTATGGATCAAAAACAAGTAGCATATTTAGCACCAACTACAGTATTGGCAGAACAACAATATCAAGAATTTAAAGAAAGAATGAAAGATTTTCCTATTAAAGTAGAAATTTTAAATAGATTTAAAAGCAAAAAATATCAAGATGACGTAATAAAAAAATTGAAATTAGGAGAAGTTGATATAGTAATCGGAACACATAGATTACTAAGTAAAGATGTGGAGTTTAAAGACTTAGGTTTGTTAATTATAGATGAGGAGCATAGATTTGGAGTAAAAGCAAAAGAAAAGATAAAACAATTAAAAACAAGTGTGGATGTACTTACAATGACAGCAACACCAATTCCAAGAACTATGCATATGTCAATAGTAGGAATAAGAGATATGTCTGTTATATATGAACCACCTCATAATAGAAAACCTGTACAGACGTATGTTTTAGAATATGATACAGAAGTTGTAAAAGAAGCAATTACAAAGGAATTAGAAAGAGGAGGTCAAGTATTTTACTTATTCAATAATGTTGAAGGAATAGAGAAAAAAGCAGATGATATATCAAAATTAGTTCCTGAGTCAGTTGTTACATTCGCACATGGAAAAATGACAGGAAATCAGATTGAAGAAATAATGAAAGAATTTACAGAAGGAAAGACAAATGTTTTGGTTTGTACTACAATATTAGAATCTGGAATTGATATACCAAATGCAAATACAATAATTGTAGAAAATGCAGACAGAATGGGATTGGCCCAACTTTACCAAATACGAGGAAGAGTTGGAAGAGCAGATAAACAAGCGTATGCATATATTACTTACAAAAGGGATAAATTATTATCAGAGGTTGCAGATAAAAGATTAAAAGCAATAAAAGAATTTACAGAATTTGGTTCTGGTTTTAAAATTGCCATGAGAGATTTGGAAATACGTGGAGCAGGAAGTTTGCTTCGGAGAAATACAATCAGGTCATCTAGAGCAAGTAGGTTATGATACATATTGCAATTTGCTAGATGAAGTTGTAAAAGAAATGAAAGGCATAAAAGTTGAACCAGAAGTGGATATACAAATAGACTTAAATGTAACAAGTTATATTCCAGATGAATATATAGAAGATTCAAATCAAAAAATAGAAATATATCAAAATATTGCACTTTGTAAAAATGAAGAAGATATTCAAAATATAATAGACGAAATAATAGATAGATTTGGAGATATGCCAGAAGAACTCGAGAATTTGATAGATATAGCTCGTATAAAATATTTAGCTAAAGGCTTAAATATTGAAAAAATTGCAAGTAAAAAAACGGCAGTATTATTTACTTTTAATGGAAGTAAGCAGGATATTGATATTCCAAGCTTAGTTAACAAATATGGTAATAAAATAAAGTTCTCTGCTGGTATAAAGCCAATGGTAACATTGGAAATAGGCTCATATAACGAAAGACAAATATTAAATGATGTGACTGATTTTTTGAAAGAATTTCAAAAATAATAGAATTTTTCCAATTGTTTGTTGTTATTCAGCAAATGTTGTTAAAACAATTTTTGATTATGGTATATTCCTAGCTCATTATGAATTAAAAAATTTGTAAAAATGCTCGTTCAAGTTGAGACTGCGTAAGAAATTCACATAAATTTTATGGCACCCTTCCATTTTCTTCGAAAATGAACTCTTTCCATAAAATTTATTAGAATTTATAGCTTAAAATAACATACTACAAATTTATTAGCTTTCCGATTTGCTCTTCTCTTAATAAAAGTAAAGTTAGAAAGGAAATTTTGAGATGCAAATAATTTCAAGTAAAGAAAATGATTTAATTAAGCACATAAAAAAATTGAAAGATAAAAAATATAGAGATATTAGTAATCAATATATTGTAGAAGGTATTAAGCTGGTATCTGAAGCTATTCAAGAAAATGCTAATATTAAAGAAATTGTATTGTGCGAAGATTGTGAAAAATCAGAGATCATTCCAAAGGATTTAATGTATGAGATAGCCAAAAAAGAGTGTATTTATGTAACAGAAAAGATTTTTAAATTTATTACAGAGGTGCAGGCTCCTCAAGGTATACTTGCTGTAATTGAAAGAGACAACGATAATAATAAAATTAATTATGATGTAGACATAATAGTTGCGATTGATGATATACAAGATCCCGGAAATTTAGGAACTATTTTAAGAACAGTAGATAGTATAGGTGTAACACAAATTTTAGTATCTAAAGGTACAGTAGATGCTTACAATTCTAAAGTAGTAAGATCAACTATGGGAGCTATATTTAGAATAAAAATAATAGAATGTGAGGATTTAGAAAAGACTTTAAAAGAGGTAAAAAAGCATGATTTTAAAGTAGTTGTGTCTTCACTTCAAACTGAAAATAATATATATAGTATAGATTATAATAAAAAAGTTATTGTTATAGGAAATGAAGCGAATGGGGTAGAACCAAAAATACAAGATTTGGCAGATGAAAAAATAAAAATTCCTATGTTTGGAAAAACTGAAAGTTTAAATGCTTCAGTTGCAACAGGAATTATACTTTATGAATATGTTAGGCAGAAATTTTTTGTACAATAGGAAACAAACAGTAACATCTTTATAAAAAAGAAAGTCAAAAGTTGAAAAAAAAATATCCTTCCGACTAATTTAATATCAAATATTAAATTAGTCGGAGAGAAGGGATTTATAAATTAGGAGGGAACGAAAATTAAAAATGAAATTAAATGTAGTAATGGTAGAACCAGAAATTCCACAAAATACAGGAAATATTGCAAGAACATGTGCTATAACTGGAGCCAAACTCCACTTAGTACATCCACTTGGATTTAAAATAGACGAAAAGTCTATAAAAAGAGCAGGTTTGGACTATTGGGATAAAGTCGAAATAGAAGAACATAATTCTTTAGAAGATTTTTTAGAAAAATATAATCCAGAAGATAATAATATGTTTTTTGCTACAACAAAAGGAAAAACTAAATATACTGATGTAGATTATTCTAAAATGGATGAAGTTTTTGTACTATATGGGAAAGAGACAAAAGGTCTTCCAGAATGGCTTCTTGAAAAGTATTTAAATCAAAAAACTATAAGAATACCTATGCTTCCAACGTTAAGGTCACTTAATTTATCAAATTCTGTGGCTATTATTACATATGAAATTTTAAGACAACATAATTTTGAAGATTTACAAGAAATTAGCTCATATTTTGATAAATAATAGTTACTATATATCAAAATAAGAGAAATAATGACGAAAAATAAGAAGATTTGTAGAAACTATTGCAAGTTTTCTTATTTTTTGCTAATCTAAAGTTAGAAAATATTTTTTTAAATCTAATTTAATTTTATTTTTTTTCAATTTTTTTTATCAATTTAAATAATCAATTTTAATCCATTCAAAATTTCATTTTTTAAAACACAACAATAAAATTAAAAAGGAGGAGGATTATTGAAAGTATTTACCTATAACCAATATATAGAGTATATTCACAAGGTGAGGTTAAATGCAGTTTTACAATTAGCAGAAGAAAATGCAGGATATAACTTAGAGTGTACAAGTGAGCAAAACAGTAACGATAAAGCGATAATAGATATACTAAAGAAAAAAAGAGAAGTATCAAGTTTAATAAATGACTTTTTGATACCAAGAGAAAAAGTACAAGCTAAAGATTTACAGGTATATACTAATGATTATATAAATAAAAAAAATAATTCAAAAGAATTTCAAATTATATATAAAATAGAAAAAAAGCCGATATTTTATTTATTTAAATATAAAGTTAAAACAGATGACGAAATTAATTATAAAATACTAAATTCTTGTATAGATATAATACAGTCTTGGAGCATCGGTCAAAAAAAAGAAAAACATGAAAGATATCCACTAATAGTTCCGGTTGTTATTTATACAGGTAAAGATATTTGGAAAATTCCAAAGCATAATAAACAAAAGAAAATAGGTACATTTATATTAGAAAAAAATCAAATAGATTTAGAATATAATATTATTGATATAAATAAACTATCAACAAAATTTTTATTACAAAAGAATAGCGAATTTAGCCAAAGAATGTTAATTATGAAGGCTAACTCTTGATTATTAATCTGTTACAGTCTAGTAACATTAAATATTGGATTTTTTCAATTACTAAGGAGAGTGATTATATAGATATAGATTATAGAATTATAGGAGAGAGAATAAAAAATCTAAGAAATAATAAAAATATTTCTCAAGAAAAACTAGCTAAAGGGCTAAATGTACCAGTTACAGATATTTGTGAGGTAGAAAAAGGAGCTAGGATTGAATTAGAAAAAATAGCTCAAATAAGTACAGTATTAGCTGTACCAATTGAACAAATAATTTCTGGTACAGTACCACAAGCTCCTAATTACTTAAATCAAGATTTATATCAAGTTTTGATTAAATGTACACCAGATAAACAGAAATTAATATACAATATTGCTAAGATTGTACTAGGAGCTGAATTTGTATAAGGTTGTTTTTTAAAATTTTAAATGTGTAAATGTAAAATATTGATAAGGTTGAAAAATAACTACAGTTTTGACGGCGTTATATTATATTTAAAACGCGGTTTACACAAGGTATACTGACGCTGTAACAAGCAAAGCTTTAACAGCCTCAGTAGCATACAAAAAGTATTCGCCCTTGCCTTTTAAATATAATATGTCTTGTCAAAATTTAATTCTTTTCCAACCAAAATTAAAAAAAGAATATAAAAAAAGAATAACCAAAATGTCTGTTTGACAAAAAGTGCTAAAAATAGTATAATATACGTATAGAATAAATATTTGAAAAGGAGGCATGGATATGGCATTACTCGATATTTTTAGAAAAAAGAAACCAAAAAGTACTGATGAAAAAATAGAAGAAGCAAGGAGAGCAAGAGTGGAAATTGAAAATAGTTATCCAAAGGATCCAAAAGAAGAAATGGATAACTATTTATATGAAGCATTAAACGGTTTGGAAGAATCTGGAGCTTATAAAATGCAAATGAAAATGGTAGAAGAAAGAATAAAAAAATTAGAAGATGAGGAATATGAGGAATTTAAAAAATTAGGAATAACAAGGGAAGATTATAATTTATTAGGAGAAATTGAGAATTCTATAAGTAGTGCAGAAAATGAGGAATATAAGGATTTTGAAAAATTGGAAAAAATACGTGGAGATTTTTTGAAATTTGTGGAAAATAATCCAAAGCTTTTTGTGGAAATGAGAATCGATACATTAGAAAAAAATGAAGATTATTCCAATATAGCTTTTAAAAGATTATCAGATGTGGGAAAAAATTGTGTGATTATACAATCATATTTGGAATGTTACAAAAAATTACAAGAATCAGGAAAGAAAACTGAAATGGCAAAATTTAAATCCGATTTAAAAGAAGATGTTAATACAGAAGAAATATTAAAAAAAGTAGAAATAGAAGAAAAAAAGAAAGAGTACATAAAAAATCATCCATATGCAAAAATTTTGGATGAATTAATGGAGTATGCAAATACAAAACAATTTTATGGAACTTCTGAAGAAAGTGTTTTTGCTCAATATAAAATTGCTTCTATCATTGATAATAGAGCCCAAAAGGCTAAATTTGTTTCAGGTGCAAAAAGTATTTTTGAATGTGAGATAAATGGAGAAAAAATAATGTATGGAAGGCAACATGCAGAATGGGTACTAAAAGTATTGCATAGACTAGGTATAATAGATTTAAGTAATAATTTATCTGAATTTGCTCATATGAGAGAGAATTATTTGTCAGATGAAGAAGTAAACAATCGTACAAAAAAATGGATAATAGAAGCTGAACGTTTATATATATCTAGTACCGAATTGCCAGAAGAATATAAAAAATATATACATGAAGGTAATCTTAGAGGATAATTAAAAAAATAATTTTTATAGTTTTTAATACTATATATTTAAGATTAACTTTAAGTAAAATAAAAAAATTATATAAATCAAAGAAGCCTATTGGCTTCTTTTTAAATCTTACAATTTACGATAATAATTCACTAAGTAAATGTTTTATTCAAACCCAAAATTCTATTTACAAATCACAAAAAATAGTATAAACTTTATAAGATAAAAGAAGAACAAAAGGTGATAATAAATGTATTTAAAAAGATTAGAATTACAAGGTTTTAAATCCTTTGCAGATAAAACTGTACTAGAATTTATGCCTGGAATAACAAGTGTAATTGGTCCAAATGGTTCAGGAAAAAGTAATATATCTGACGCTATAAGATGGGTACTTGGAGAACAAAGTATGAAGTCTCTAAGAGGAACTAAATCTCTAGATATTATTTTTGCAGGAACACAAAATAGAAAATCATTAGGCTTTGCAGAAAGTTCATTAGTATTTGATAACTCAGATGGTGCATTACCTATTGAATATACAGAAGTTACTGTAACCAGAAAGATTTATAGAAGCGGAGAAACAGGATATTTTATAAACAAAGTGCCATGTAGACTTAAAGATGTTTTAGAATTATTTATGGATACTGGTATTGGAAAAGATGGATACTCTATAATTGGACAAGGTAAAATAGATGAAATATTAAGTAATAAATCAGAAGATAGAAGAAATATTTTTGAAGAAGCAGCTGGAATTGTAAAATATAGAACAAGAAAAGCTGAAAGCGAAAAAAAATTAGAACATACTAAATTAAATTTACTTAGAATAAACGATATTTTAGCAGAAATAGAAACAAATATAGAACCATTAAAAAATCAATCTGAAAAAGCAAAAAAATATTTGAATTTAAGAGAAGAGTTAAAAAACATTGAAATAGGGCTTTTTATTTATAATATTGAAAAATATAAAATAAATTTAGAAGAAATAGTAAAAGATGAAGATGTCTTCGAAAATCAATGTAAAAATGAGGAAGAAAAATTAGAAAGAATAAAAAGTCTTAAAGAAGAACTAAAATTCCAAATTGATGAAATAACTAATCAAATTGAAGAAATGTCTAATATTGGTTTTGAAAGTAAAAAAGAAATTGAAATGCTAAATTCAGACATAAATGTTGCGAATACAAGAATTAGTAACAACAAAGAGAACAAATTAAGATATGAAAAAGAAATAGAAGAACAACAGGAAAGATTTAAAGAATTAGAAGAAGAAATAAAACAAAAACAAGAGAAAAGAGCTAATTTACAACAAAATAAAGATAAATTTGAAAAAGAGTTAAAACAAAAAGAAGAAGAATTAGAAAAAATAACTAAAACATTATCAGATAAAGAAATAGAAATTGAAGCACATAAATTGAAAGTTGAGCAAAATACAGATAAAAAATATGAAATGCAATCACAAATAAATACACAAGAAATAAATTATCAAAATGATGAAAAAAGGCAAAAACAAATCAAAAATGAGATAGAAAATAGTATTTCTGAATTAGATTCTACAAGATTGGAAAAAGAAGAAATAGAAAAGAATTTTTACGAAATTGAAAGTAAAAGAAACAAATTTTTAAAATCATTAGAACAGGTCAATTCAAAAAAAGAAGAAGCTGATATCAAAATTAAAAATTTTGATAATAGTATAAATACATATTTAAGTGAGATGAGAATTAAAGAATCTAAACTTAAATTTTTAATAGAAACTGAAAAAGAAAAAGAAGGTTATATAAAAAGTGTAAAATCACTTTTAAAAGATTGTGAATCTATTAAAGAATTAGGAAAAGGAATGCATGGTGTGCTTGCAAATATAATAGATGTACCTGAAGAATATCAAACAGCAATTGAAATGTGTTTAGGTGCAAGTTTGCAAAACATCGTAACAGATAATGAAGAAGATGCTAAAAAGTTGGTAGAGCATTTAAGAAAAAATAATTTGGGAAGAGCTTCTTTTTTACCTATAACCTCGGTTAAAGGTAAGAAACTAGAAAAAATAAATGGAAAAGAAAGTGGATTTATAGGCATTGCATCAGATTTAATAAAATATGAAAAAAAATATGAGCAAATTGTTTTAAATCTATTGGGAAGAACTGTAGTTGTTAATAATATGGAAACAGCTATAAAAGTTGCAAAACAAAATGGATATTCATTTAGAATTATTACATTGGATGGTGATGTTATCAATCCATCTGGAGCGATTACAGGAGGTTCTGTTAGCAAAAAAACTGTAAATATACTTGGTAGAGGAAAAGAAATAGAAAAGCTTGAAGCTGAAATAAAGGAAATAAAAGATAAAATTCAAAAATTGCAAAAAGAAAAAGAAGAATACCAAAAATCAATTGAGGATATTTTAGACGAAGCAACAGTATTGGAAAAAGAACTTCAAGAAATAGATATAAATTATGCAACAGAAAAACAGAAATCTATTGCTATAAATGAAAATATAAGAAAGATTGAGGAAAAATTAAATAGACTAAAAGATGAAGAAGCAATAATTGAAAAACAAAAACAAGAGGCAATTGTAAATAAAGAAAATTTACAAGAAGAAATAAAGACTTTAATAGAAGAAACAGAAAGTCTAAATAAAATAATTACAGAATTTGCCGAATTACATAAGGATAATCAAAAATATATAGACAATCTAAATTTTGATATTACAAATTTGAAAATATCTGTTTCATCTTTTGATGAAAGTGAAGCTTCAATAGAAGAAATACAAGAGAGAATTAATTTAGAAATGCAAAATATAAAAAATAGTATTGAAAACAAAAAAATGCAAATAGAGCAAATAATAACAGATGACTTCAATTTAGAAAAATCTATAGAAGACATAAAACAAAAAATTGCAAAAATAAATGAAGAAGTTAAAAATAGTGGAACAAAGGTAGAAGGCTTAAAGCAAGAAAGAATAAATAAAAATGATATTTTAGCTAAGCAAGAGGAAGATATAACAAATACATTCAAAATAATAGAAGATTTAAAAGCTCAAATTGTAAAAATAGATGTAAAGAAAACTAAATTAGAAGAAGATATAAATTTTAATATAAATAAAATGTGGGAAGAATATGAATTAACTCCAAACAATGCTGGAGAATATAAAAAGCCTGAAAATGTTGCCTTAACTCAAAAGAAAGTAAATAATTTAAGAGCAGATATCCGAGATTTAGGAAGTGTGAACATAGATTCAATTGAAGAATATAAAGCACTAAAAGAAAGATATGATTTTATGTGTGAGCAAAGAGTAGATTTAGAAGACACAATGAGCAAATTAAGAAAAATTATTGCTGAAATGACAATTACGATGAAGGAACAATTTAAAAAGCAATTTGAGGTTATTAATAAAAATTTTGCAGAAGTGTTTAGAGAATTATTTGGTGGAGGAAATGCCACATTAAAATTAGAAGATGAAAATAATATTCTAGAATGTGGAATAGACATAACAGTTCAGCCACCAGGAAAGAAACTTCAAAATATGATGCTTCTTTCTGGTGGAGAAAAAGCATTTACTGCAATAGCACTTCTTTTTGCAATTTTAAAAATAAATCCAGCTCCATTCTGTGTTTTAGATGAAATTGAAGCAGCACTTGATGATGTAAATGTTTATAGATTTGCTGAATATTTGAAGAAATTTTCAAGTAATACACAATTTTTGGTTATTACACACAGAAAAGGGACTATGGAAGCAGCAGATACTGTTTATGGAGTAACTATGGAAGAAAGTGGTATTTCTAAATTGCTTTCAATGAGTTTGAAAAAGTAAGTCTATTGTTTTAACTAATTCTAAAACTATTTCGGTCGTTACTAGTCAGCCTTAAAATACTGTTGTCCTGCTTAACGTAATTACTATATAAATATTTTTTGAATAATCTCGGCTACCTTACATTTAACACTAAAAAAATCTAACCAATTTCGAAAGCACCCTCAAAGACAAGCTTTGAGATTCCCTTTCGAAATTATTAAGATTTTTTAAGTTATTCCAGTCGCATTCGATTAATTCTCAAAATATTTATATAGTAATCACTTGAGCAGACTTATAATTTGATATGGCTGACTAGTAATGTTTGAAAAAGTAAATTAAAAAACAAATTTGGCTATACCTAGTGTAATAAGTAAAAGCCCAGAAATAGTTGACCATATATTACTAGGAAGAGAACTTAATTTATGTAGTTTTCTTCCTAAAAAATTCCCAAAACTTAAAAATATTAATTGGAAAGATGCAATAAATAACGGAAAAAGTATTGAGCTAATTCCAATAATACTTCCTCCTACTCCAATGCAAAAGCTATCTAATGAAAGTGCAAGGCCAAGAAAAAGAGCTTCCTTAGAGTCAATTGAATTAGAAGAATCTAAGTCTGAATATATTGGGTTTTTAATTATTTTTATTGTTATTCCTAAAAAGTCTATAAAGAAACTATATATTTTTTCATTATTAATTTCATTATCATTTGTGTTAAAAGAAGTTTTATTAAGTAAATTTTTTCTATTTTTAAAATAATTATCAGAAGTTTTATTTTCCTTTTTCAATGATTGAAAACAAATGAAAAATCCCATAAATATTAAAATACTTATGCCTATAGTATTAGCAAAAAAAGGAGAAAATATATCTTTTATGCTATTTCCAAACCATATTGATAAAATAGAAATTGAAAAAGATATAAAAAATAAAACTATTTTTCCTATATATGAAATTTTAGTATTTTTTATTCCATAAGTAACGCCAATTCCAAGTGAATCAATACTACTTGAAATGGCTAAAAACAAAGTGTTAATTAACATAAAAAGCACCTCTTGATATATAATATGTCGAAAAAGTGCAAGGGTTACTGTTTAAAGCATTTTGTATAGATAATCACTTGCACAGAATTCTAATTATATAAGGTTGACTAATACCAACAGTAACAGATAATAACGTTACAATTCACAGCTTTAAAAATAGTTTGCCCTGCCTAGCGCAATTACTATATAATTTTTCAGGCACCTCCAAGCGATTCCCGCTCAGTTGCCTCCTAAAAAATTATATAGTAATTGCTGGCGCGGGCTTAAAGTTTTATCAACTGTGAATATTAACATAATTAACAAATTATGTTAAAAAAAATAAAACTACTTGAATTTTATGTAAATCTAATGTATACTATTAATATGAAAAATTTAAATTGAGTAACTGAATACAAGATAAGTAAAAAAATAATGATAAAGGAGAAATGGAGTAATGAGTATATTAGGGGAAAATTTTGGAACTAAATTAAGTGAAAAAGAAAAAAGAGAAATAAGTATTTTTTTTGAAACCCTAGAAGATGGAGGACTGTATTCAAAAATTTCAAAGAAACCGGAAGGCTATAAAAAATTATCAGTTGAGGAGGTAAGAATTTTTGAATCTAAATTAAATGTGCTTTTAGAGAATTGGTTTAATAGATTTTTAAAATTTTTGGAGGTAGAGCCAGATTCAGATATTCCGTCCTTGTTTGATTTGTTTGGTGATGAAGAGAAGGCTAAAAGGATAGAAAGGGTTGAAGAAAAAAGAAAAACTCTAAAAGGTGAAAAAACCAATTCTGAAGCTGATGAAAGTTTACAAGCTTCAAAGGAAGGAAATGATTTAACACATTTAACAACAGATGAATTAGAGGCTATGTTAAAAAAGTTAAAGACTGAAAATGATAAAAACGAAGAAGAATTAAGTCATATTTTAATAGATAGAATAAAAAGAGAAATGGCAAGAGGAGAGAATATTAAAAAGAAAGCATCTCAGTATAATGTAAGATTACAAGAAGAAATTTAATATGGGGGATAAATTATTTTATGGATAAAATACAGATTCAAGAGTATAAAACTAATTTCTTTACCAGGAAAAAAAGCACCAAGAACGAAGTGCTTGAAAATAGTACATATATAAAAAGAGATAATACAAGTGCTTATAAAAATAAATTAAAAGTAGACAGTAATATAGTTGATGATTATTATAGAAAAAAGAAAATTATAAGAACTTTGAATAATAATCCACAATTATTAGAACAATTCTCAATAGATAGATTAGAGAAAATTTTAAAAATCTATATAGAGGATAATAATGAAAAAATGGAAAAATTAAAGAAATTAACTTCATAATAAAGAAATACTATTCATTTTATGGGTAGTATTTTTTTTTATAAATACAAAATTTTAATGCATAAAAAAGTACAAGCCACATATTATTAAACAGAAAAATTTCTGTGCCAATTTAAAAAGCACAAAAGCAAAGGAGAGATTAAATATGTGGGAAACATTTAGAAAAGAAGAGGTTTTAAGAAAACTTAAAACAGACAGAAAAAGGGGCTTAAGTTTAAACGAAATAAAAGAAAGGCAAATAAAATATGGTAAAAACAAAATAAAAGACAAGCCAAAAGAATCATTTATTATAAAATTCATAAAACAGTTTAATGATTTTATGATTATAATTTTAATTATTGCATCTATATTATCAGCAGCAATTTCGTTTTTTCAAGGAGAAAATGATTACATAGATTCAATTATAATAATTGCAATTGTAATTTTAAATGCATTGATGGGAGTTATACAAGAATCTAAAGCTGAAAAATCTATAGAAGCACTTCAACAAATGACACCGCCTAAAGCAAAAGCAATAAGAGATGGAATTACGAATGAAATTAATGCTGAAGATTTAGTGCCCGGTGACATTGTTATATTAGAGGCGGGGAATTATGTACCAGCTGATGGAAGAATTATAGAAAGTTTTAATTTAAAAATTGAAGAATCAAGTTTAACAGGTGAAACAGAACCTGTGTTAAAAGATGCAGAAAAAATATGCAAAAAAGACATTCCACTTGGTGATATGAATAACATGGCTTTTATGGCTAGTATTGTTGTAAATGGACATGGAAAAGCTATTGTAACAGAAACAGGGATGGATACAAAAGTTGGAAAAATAGCTAATATGATGATTGAAAATGAAGCACCAGAAACTCCAATCCAGAAGAAATTAGGACAAGTGGGTAAAATATTAGGAATTGTTTGTTTAGCAATATGTTTAATAATATTTATGATAGGATTAATAAAAAATATAGACCCAATAGAAATGTTTATGACGTCTGTTGGATTGGCTGTTGCTGCAATACCAGAGGGGCTTCCTGCTATAGTTACAATTATGTTATCAATTGGTGTAACCAAAATGGCAAAGAAAAATAGCATAATTAGAAAACTACCAGCAGTTGAAACTTTAGGAAGCAGCAGTGTTATATGTTCAGATAAAACAGGAACTTTAACACAAAATAAAATGAAGGTTGTAGAAATTAATTCAAATCAGCCAAGCTTTGCAATTGAGCTTGCAACAATGTGTACAGATTGTGATATTTTAAATGAAAATGGAAAGTTAGAAGTAAATGGGGAGCCAACAGAAGTTGCTTTAGTAAATAAGGCACTAGAGAATGGAAAAGATAAAAGAGATTTATATTATCAAATGCCAAGAATAAATGAAATACCATTTGATTCAAACAGAAAAATGATGACTACGATTCACAAAATAGGCAATAAATATAGAATAATTACAAAGGGAGCACCAGATGTGCTTCTAGAAAAATGTAAAAAACAAATTTCTAATAATATGCAAAATGATATTATAGAAAGAAGCTATATACAAAGATTAAACTTGAAAATGGCTGAAAAAGCATTAAGAGTTATAGCTGTAGGATATAGAGATATTGATTTTTTACCAAGTAAAATAGATACAAATACAATTGAAAACGATTTAATTTTTGTAGGATTAATAGGTATGATTGATCCACCAAGAGAAGGTGTAAAAGAAGCTGTAAAAACATGCAAACACGCAGGAATAAAAACTGTAATGATAACAGGTGACCATATTGCAACTGCAAAAGCAATTGCTAAAGAATTAAATATTTTAGGTCCAAGTGACAAAGCAATAACAGGAAAAGAGCTTGATGAAATTCCACAAAGTAAGTTAGAAAAAGAAATTAAAGATTATTCAGTATTTGCAAGAGTTACTCCAGAGCATAAAGTTAGAATAGTAAAAGCCTGGCAAAAAACAGGTGCTGTTGTTGCAATGACAGGTGATGGAGTAAACGACAGCCCTGCTCTAAAAAATGCAGATATAGGAATAGCAATGGGAAAAAATGGTACAGATGTTGCAAAAAATGCAGCAGATATGATTTTAACAGATGATAATTTTGTAACAATCGTAGAAGCTGTAAAACAAGGAAGAAACATTTATGATAATATAAGAAAAGCAATCCACTTTTTAATAGCAACAAATATAGGAGAAATAGTAACAATATTTATTGGATTGCTGTTGGGGATGAAATCTCCGTTACTTGCAATTCAACTGTTGTGGGTTAACTTAGTAACAGATTCACTTCCTGCAATAGCAATAGGTTTAGAACCACCAGAGCAAAATATTATGAACAGAAAACCAGTAGATAGCAAAAAAGGAATCTTTTCAGATGGATTATGGAATAAAATAATTATAGAAGGAATAATGATTGGAGCACTCACATTAGTAGCATTTAGTATGGGAAATAAATTTTATTCTGTAGAAGTTGGAAGGACCATGGCATTTGTAGCACTAGGAGTACTTGAACTTGTCCACAGTTTTAATATAAAAAGTGAACAATCTATATTTAAAATTGGTATCTTAGAAAATAAGTTTTTAATAGGAAGTTTTGTTTTAGGTTTCTTTATACAAACAATAGTTGTTGTAATACCAGGTTTAGCAAATATATTTAAACTAGTTCCGTTAAATCAAACGCAATGGCTAATAACTTTAGTAATTTCTTTTTTACCTATTCCTATTATGGAAGCTCAGAAAAAGTTAAATGAATTTAAATTTGGAAAAGTGATTTATACAAAGGAACAAAAAGTATAATTATAATTGGAATTAAACAGGGCAAGAGAGCAATGTTACTACTATGAAAATTAAAATGATAGAATTCACGGACAATTATAATCTAATATATAAATACATAGCAGTGAATTATAATGCTAAAATAACTTGTTTTAAAAAAAATATTATACTTGAAATTATAATAATTTGTGGTATAATAAATTAAAGAACATATTATACTATATATGTTGTTTACGCCAGATGCACTAAAAGTATTTTGAATTCTATGCGTGCTTTCGAGCGAAGCGAGAAAGGAATGTAAATTTTTATGCAAAAATTTGTTGATAGAAAAAATGAAATAGAGTTTTTAAACAAAGAATATAATAAAAAAGAAAGTTCACTAATAATTCTATATGGAAGGAGAAGAATTGGTAAAACTTCATTAATAAAGGAATTCGGAAAAGATAAGAACATGATATATTTTTTAGCTACTGAGGAATCAGAAGCACAAAATAGAGAAATGTTTAAAAACGTTATTGCAAGTAATCTCAATAATGAATTATTAAATTCAACAACAGTAGATAATTGGGAAATATTATTTAAAACTATTATAAGAGAAAATAGTAAAGATAAAAAAATAATAGTTTTGGACGAATTTCAATATTTAGGTAAGGTAAATTCATCATTTCCTTCAATATTTCAAAAAATATGGGATGAATTATTAAAAGATAATAATGTAATGGTAATCTTATGTGGTTCTCTAATAAATATGATGGAAGCACAAACTTTAAATTATACAAGCCCATTATATGGGAGAAGGACTGGACAAATAAAGTTAAAACAAATTCCATTTGAAAATTATAGTGAATTTTTTGATAAAAAGCTAAATAAAAAAGAGCTAATTGAAAAATATGCTGTGACTGGAGGAATTCCAAAGTATATAGAGAGTTTTAAAGAAGATGATAATATATATAATGAGATAAAAAATCATGTTATAAATAAACAAAGCTTTCTTTATGAAGAACCCAATTTTCTATTACAAAATGAAGTTTCAGAAGTTGGAAGTTATTTTTCAATTATAAAATCTATAGCAGCTGGCAACAGAAAACTTGGAAATATTTCAAGTAATTTGTCTGTTAACCCTACAAATTTATCAAAATATTTGCAGACATTAATTAACCTAGACATATTAGAAAGAGAAGTGCCAATAACTGAAGCGAATATAGAAAAAAGCAAGAAAGGTCAATATAAAATAAAAGATAATTTTATAGCTTTTTGGTTCCAATTTATATATCCTAATAAAGCTCTTTTGGAAATGGATAAAAATGATATAGTTTTGAAAAAAATAAAGTCAAATTTTATAGATAATCATGTTTCCTTCATATATGAAGATATATGCAGACAAAAGATGTGGAGTTTAGTTGCAGAAGGAAGATTAAAATTTCAATATAATAAAATTGGAAGATGGTGGAATAATACTGCTGAGATTGACATTGTGGGAGTAAATGAAGAAGAAAATAGTATAATATTTGGAGAATGTAAATATTATACAGATAGCAAAAAGATGGAAGCAAAGATATTTTATAATTTAAAAGAAAAAGCCAAAATGGTAGATTGGAAAAATGATAATAGAAAAGAAATGTTTATATTGTTTTCTGCAAGCGGATATAGTGAAGAATTAAAAAGAATAGAAAAAGAAGATGAAAAGTTAATATTAGCATAAAATTGCTGTAATAGCTAGTGTTACAATTCAGTCAATGCTGTCAACCTAGTTTAATTCTCAACTCATTATAAATAAAAAAATTCAAAAATGCTTTTTTTTTATTTATAATGAGCTAAAAATAAGCAATAACACCAAATTAGGTTGACAACATTGACATAGAGCCATAAAAAAGACCAAGAGAAAATTCTTGGTCTTTTTATATTATGAACTTTTTTTGATAAAGCGTAAGATTTCGTCATCTGGGAGGTTTAATGATTTTACTATTTTTTTAAAAGTAGATATTCTTGTATTGTTTTCGTTATGTTCAAGCCTTTGCAAATGCCTACTACTAATTCCAATTTCTTCAGCAAGTTCTTCTTGAGATAATTTATTTTTTAAACGATATTCTTTTATCATTTTTAGATTAGTTTCCCTTCTATTTTATGTAGTTTTGAATTATACAAAAATATTTTATTATACTACAGTCAAAAAATGAACGACATTTTTGTCGAAATACTATTGACTAAAAGGATACGAAGGTATATAATGCTTACAATACGACAAAAATGTCAAGTATATATTCTAGAAAAAAATGGAATAATAACAAAAGAAAGAGGGGAGAAAAACTAAATGAAATTAAGATTAAAAACAAATGAACAAAAAAATGACAAGAAAAAGAATCCAAAAAGACAAGCAAGTGGTATTACTTTAATAGCTTTAATTGTAACGATAATCGTGCTATTAATTTTAGCAGGGGTAACAATTGCTACATTGACAGGTGAAAACCGGAATATTAAGCCAAGCACAAAATGCGAAAAAGGCTAATGAAAATGCTACAGTGGAAGAAAATATAAAATTAGCATTCCAAGGTGCACAAATAGGAAAATATACTGGAACAAGTACAGAAGAACAGTTTAAAGCAGATGTATTAGCAGAATTAGAAAGTTTTTATGGAAGCGGAAATGTAGTAGTAGGAGATCGAGACAATGAAGGAAAATATGAAGTAATTGTACTTGGGAAGAAATATGAAATAGATGCAAATGGAAATGTTTCTAAGAAAAGTGGAATATCAATAGCAGAACAAAATATTATGTTAAACAAAGGCCAAAGCCAAAGTTTACATGTGAATTATTCTGAAGGATTATCAGGAGATATAGAATGGAGTTCATCAAATACTAATAAAGTAAAGGTAGAAAATGGAGAAATAACAGTAATAGAGGATGGAGCTAGTCCAGTAACAATAACAGCGGTATTAAAAAATACAGAACATACAGCAACAACAGAAGTAAAAATAGTACAAGAAATAACAGAAATATCATCAGATGATGTAACTGTCTCAAAAGGGGATACTACTCAAATAATAGTAAAAACCAAACCTAGCGAAGGAATTGTTCAAGATATTGAATATGAATTTACATCTGAAGATGAGGGAATTGCTACAGTTGATAAAAATAGTGGAATAGTTACTGGAGTGTCAAGTGGTAACGTAAAAATAAACATAAAAGGAATAATTGAGGGAAGAGATGAAGTGTTAAATGCTGAGTGCAATGTAAATGTTCCAAGTGTAATTACATCTGTAACTGAATTACGAGAAGGTGATGAGGTATTATATATAGATCAAAATGAAAATGAAATACCTTGTAAAGTTTTATATGATTCTACAGGAGAATATGGAATACAAATAATAAGTAAAAATACAGTGGGAGATTCTATAGAGCTCGGAAATGGCACGGGAAGTGAAGAGTCGTCATTGGACTCGACGAATTTTTCTGTTGCACAGCAGTCATATAATACAGCAATTGCAAAATTAAATAATATAGCAAGAATATATTTGAATAACGATTTAGCTACAAGTGCCAGATGCGCAGGAAGCAATCCAAGTGAAATACCGATAACGACAGAATATGATAATGGAACATATGTAAATGATAAGTGGTACAGCAAATATGATAAATATAATAATAAGTTCAAAGTTTCAGATGGTAGTGTAATTGCTTCTAATAATGAGGATTATGTGCAAATGCAAAAAATTAGCTGTTCTTCTGGTAATTATTGGTTGGCGTCGAGGGGCGTTAATGAGAAATCTGGGAATAAGGGTCAAGTGACTTTTAGTGTGAGATGGATTAAGGGCGGAGTAGCTGGAGGCGCTGGTATAGTTGGATTAGAAGATACTGACAGTAGTTATATATTAAAGTTGAGAGAATGGTCAAGGAGTTATTCGTGTGGAGTTAGACCAGTGTTTATTTTAAAAGATAGTATTTTTTATATAGAAGAAAATGGTGTGAGAACTTTAGTAAAATAGTTTATCATCTTAACTTATATACTGATGGTGTAGAATATGGTGTGTGAAATAAAAAAAATAGCACATCATATTTTTTGTGCAGAAGGAAAGTGAAAAGCAAGAGGTAGAACTCTTGCTTTTTGCGTATTGGTATAGTACAATGTATAAAAACAAACGGTAGGGAAATGTTATAAAATTTATTGTGATTTTTTGGTATTCGAGTTAAAATATAGATGGAGAATAAGAGAGAGGAGAAATCTTATGAAGAAATTACCAAAAGGAATTAGTAATTACGAAGAATTAATATATGATGGATACTATTATGTAGATAAAACAGAATACATAGAAAAATTAGAAAATTTATTTGATAAAAGAATAATGTTTTTAAGACCAAGAAAATTTGGAAAAACACTATTTACAAGCACATTAGAAAATTACTATGATATAGCCAAAAAAGAAAAATTTGAAATATTATTTAAAGATACATATATAGGAAAAAATCCAACAAACCTAAAAAATAGTTATCATATATTAAGATTTAACTTTTCGGGAATAGACACAACAAATGTAGAAGCAACAATAAAGGGATTTAAAAATGAAATTGCATCATCTATTAAGTTTTTTGTAGAAAAATATTGCATGGATTTTTATACAAATTTTGATGATGAAGCAGAAAATATCTTAAGTAATTTTTTAAAGGCTTTTAATATACAAAAAGCTGAAGAAAAGATATATGTTATAATAGATGAATATGACCACTTCGCTAATGAATTACTTGGATTTAGGACAGATGATTTCAAAGATGTAGTATCAGGAAATGGCAAAGTTAGAAAATGGTATGAAATACTAAAAAAAGGAACAGAGACTGTTGTTGAGAGAATATTTATAACAGGTGTTGCTCCAATAACATTAGATAGTACAACAAGTGGATTTAATATAGCAAATGATATAACAAAGAATCAAAAATTTAATAATATGCTAGGATTTAGCCAGGATGATGTTATAGCAATTATGAATGAAATGCAAATAGATAAAACAAAGCAACAAGAATTAATGCCTATAATAAAGCAAAATTATGATGGATATATTTTTTCAAATTTGTTAGAAGGGAATTTAGAAAACTATAGAATATATAATTCTAATATGACCTTATATTTTCTAACTGAATATATTGAACAGGGCAAAATTCCAACAAACCTAATAGATACCAATATAATAAGCGACTATAAAAAAATAGAAGGATTCATGAATTTATGTAAAAAAGATGATAGAATAAAACTATTAGAAAAAATTGTAGAAGGTGAACCAGTTACAAGTGAGTTAACTGAGAAATTTAATAGTGAGATTAGTTTTTCAGAAAAAGAATTAATATCATTATTATTTTATTTGGGATATTTAACAATATATAGCAAAGGATATAGTAAATGTTGTTTTAAAGCCCCAAACGATGTAATAAAGAAAATTTATACTGATTATTATTTAGCATATTTAAGTAAACAAGCAAAAATTGAAGTAGATTCATTAGATACAGAAGGTATGAATTATGAAATACTAGAACACGGTAAAATAGATAAGATAATGGAAACACTTGAAGAATATTTAACAAATTTATCAAATAGAGATTATTCAAAATTTAATGAAAAATATGTTAAAATAATATTCTATTCAATAAGTAGAATGTTAGGAACAATGGTAGTAAAATCTGAGTTAGAAGTAGGCGGAAATTATACAGATATTCTCTTAATTCCAAGAGAAAAAATAAATGAAAGATATGGAATATTAATAGAATTTAAATATATAAAAAAGGAAGACTATGAAAAAGACAACAGTCTACTAGAAAAGAGGAAAAAAGAAGCAAGACTTCAATTAGAAAAATATAAAAATACTGAAGAAATAAAATTAATTCCAAAGTTAAAGGCTTATACGGTTGTTGCAATAAAAGATAAATTAGTAATAGAAGAATTTTAGAGTTGCAATTTATAACTAATAACGGTTAATTAGACAATGAAATTCTAAGACAGCATTGACTGATTAGTATCATCTCATGAGATATACAAAGAAAAATAAAACTAAAAGTAGCACAAGAAGTAACAAAATGAACAAAAAGTTTTAATTATATCTATTTTGTTTTATAATTATCACCGGAGGTAGACGAAAATGTCAATAATAAACAAAATAGAAAAAGTAAGAAACAAAAGAAAAATAACATTTGAAAATATTTGTACAGAATGGTTAGTATACAAGAAAAGGATGGTAAAAGAATCAAGCTATGCAAATTACACGTACTCAATAAAGAAATATTTAATACCAGAATTTGGACGTTTTAGTTTAAGACAATTGGAAAAATATGATTTTAATGAATATGTTGAGGAGCTAAGACAAAATCTTTCACCCAAAACAGTTAGAGATATAATAAGTAATCTGAAGGCAATTTTAACTTTAGCAGGAGATAAATACGACTGTAAAATAAAAGTAAAAAATATAATTAGTCCAAAACAAGATTTAGAGCCTTTAGCAATATTAAACCACAGGGAAAAAAATAAATTAGAAAGATATTGCTTAAAAGAAAATAGCCTAAAAAGCATTGGAATAATAGTGTGTTTATATACAGGATTAAGAGTAGGAGAAATATGTGCATTAAGGTGGAAGGACATAGATTTAGAAAAAAGAGAATTACATGTAAGATATACATTACAGCGAATATATAAAAATAGTGAAAAATCAACCCAAATAATTATAGATAAACCAAAGACAAAAACCTCTGTTAGAGCAATACCTATATCAAATAAAATATATGATTTATTAAAAGAATTAAAATGTCAATATAAAGACGAAGATTTTTTCTTAACAGGAAATCCATATAAATTTGTTGAACCAAGAAATTATCAATATAATTTTAAATTAATATTAGAAGCAAGTAAAGTAAAAAAATATAAATTTCATATATTACGTCATACATTTTCAACTGATTGTATTGAAGTAGGAATGGATATAAAAAGTTTAAGTGAAATTTTAGGACATTCCACTGTAGAAATTACACTTAATAAATATGTTCATTCTTCTTATAGTACAAAGAAAAGGTTTTTAGAAAAATTATGATTATGGAAAAAAACACTTGCCAAACATTGAAAAATATGGTAAAATAGCTATGTTTTGAAAATGCATGGCTATTTTTTTGTTTTAGACAAAAAAATATGCAATTTCAAAATCTCTACTTACAGTAAATGTAGGTTACAAATCCATAGGGAGGTGAAAATAATGAAAAAATACGAAAGTGTTATCATTGTTAATCCAAATGTTGATGAAGCTGGTTTAAAAGCTTTAGAAGAAAAATTCACAGGGTTAATAAATGAAAATGGTAAAGTAGAATCTGTAGAAAACATGGGAAAGAAAAGATTAGCTTACGAAATAAGCAAATTTAACGAAGCTACATACATGTTATTCAATTTTGAAGCAAAACCAGATTCTATAGCAGAACTTGAAAGAGTTTACAGAATTACAGACGACATAATCAAATTTATCGTTGTAAAAAAAGACTAATAAAATTAGTAAAAATTAAAATCGAATAAAGATTGGGGCCTTTATTTAGAGTACAAAGAAAGGTGATATAAAATGAACAAAGTAATTTTAATGGGAAGATTAACAAGAGACCCAGAAACAAGATACACACAAACAAACAATACACTAGTATCTTCTTTCAGCTTAGCAGTAAATAGAAGATTTGTAAGACAGGGTGAAGAAAGACAAGCAGATTTCATAAATATAGTTGCGTGGAGCAAATTAGGTGAATTCTGCAGTAAATACTTTAAGAAAGGTCAACAAGTAGGTGTAATTGGAAGAATTCAAACAAGAACTTGGGATGACGACCAAGGAACAAAACATTATGTAACAGAAGTTGTTGCAGAAGAAGCATATTTTGCAGATAGCAAAAGAGATGGAGAGGCTGGAGCAAGTTCTTTTGAAAATACATTTGGAAATACAGCACCAGGAAGTATGGGTGCAGATTTTGAAGTTTCTTCAAGTGATGACCTACCATTCTAACAATAAGGAGGGGAAAATAATGGCAGATAAAAAACAAAATAAAAGAAATAATAACAAAAACTATGACGAGGATTACAATCCAAAATTTAGAAAAACAAGAAAAAAGGTATGTGTTTTATGTAGTGACAAAAACTTTGAATTAGATTACAAAAATCCAGAACAATTAAAAAAATTTGTTAATGAAAAGGGTAAAATCTTACCAAGAAGAAATACTGGAGCATGTGCTAAACATCAAAGAGATATTACTATAGCAATAAAAAGAGCAAGACATATTGCTATATTACCATACGCACAAAACTAATTTGAAAT
Organism: uncultured Clostridium sp.; assembly: GCA_946409935.1. Taxonomy (GTDB): domain Bacteria; phylum Bacillota; class Clostridia; order TANB77; family CAG-508; genus CAG-269. Next base: position 25,216 of record CAMJYG010000003.1, read on the forward strand.
ATAAGACAAGAAAACCGTTGAGAAATCAGCGGTTTTTGCTTATTAATATATAGTTTTAATGCAATTATAATACAACTTGATTATTTTAACATTATTTTTATATTGTAAATACTTTTTTCAACTTCATCATTTTTAAATTTATTGAATATAGTGGCATAAGTATGCTCTAACAAATCCAAACTTTTGGATAACTTAACATGTGCGTATCTTTTTTGTCGTATTTTTTAAATTTTTCATAAAAAATATTGACAAATAGTATCAAGTATAGTATCATATAATTAGTCTTAGACAAAAGGCAAATATTTCTAGTTAAAGGAGGAATATAAATGCCAGACATAAATAAATTGATACTTAAAATGAAAAGACAGCCAAACGGAATTAGATTTCAGGAATTGGCAAAAGTATTAGAGTACAACGGATATCAAATGAAAACAAAAACACGGAACATCACACAGACAGTTCATTAACAAAAAAGGTGATGTTATAACAATTAAACAGGAAAATCCATTAAAAGCCGTATATGTGAAAGATGTACTTAGAAGAATAGGCGAATAAAAGTATATTCTTTGAGTATACTTATTTTATAGATAAAAGGATTTTAGGAGGTGCCTTTTATGAAGAGTTTAAAGGAATATATGGAATTACCATATAACTATATTATTCAACCAGTTAATGATGAAAGCGGATTATATTTTTATGCTCGTATTTTAGAATTAGATGGTTGTCAAAGTACAGGAGATACATTCGAGGAAGCATATGAAAATTTAAGAGAAGCAATGGAAGGGTGGATTGAAGCAAAATTAGAAGGTGGATTTGAAGTGCCACTACCTGTTGGGTATGATGACTTCAGTGGTAAATTTGTTGTCAGAATTCCAAAATCATTGCATTATAGATTATCAGTAGAAGCAGAACAAGAGGGCGTATCATTGAATCAATATGCATTATACAAATTAAGTCATTAAATTTTCACATATATATTTTAAAATATTAATTTTGAGTCTATTGAAATAATAGGCTCTTTTAATTTGTTTGAAAAATAAAAATGTCAAAATTATTTACAATTAAAAAACCTTGTGATATAATTTTCCGTAGAAAAACGAGAGAGGTGAATTTTTTGAATCAAATACTAAGTGTAGAAAGCAATAACTATAGTAAAAATAAAAAAACAAAAAATAGAGGATCTAAAGAACCAATAGCAATAAAAAGTATTGTAAAATTTTTTGCGATTTCAATAATAATATTTGGAATTTTTATGGTAGGAACAGGTTCATATTCTATGTATAAAAGCTCACAAGAACAAATGGCTAAAGTAAAGCCTACAATACATGTAGAAGAAATTGCACAAGCAGCATTATTGCTAAAAGTAAGCCACAACAAAGCTTTATCAAGAATAACATATAGTTGGAACAATTCTGAACCAATAGAGGTAGAATGTAATGGAGAAAAACAAATTTCACAAGAGATTGAGATACCAAAAGGAACCAATATATTAACAATATATGCGAAAGATAAAAGTGGACAAGAAGTTAGGTATGAAAGACAATATGATTTAAAGAGCAATATAGATATAAATATAGAAGCAGAAGGAAATAATATAAAAGTAACAGCAAGTGGTGAAGAAGAACTTTCATACATGACATATAGATGGGATGAAGAAGAAGAAACAAAAATTGATATAAATGATACAGAAACAGAACAGAAAATAGAAATACCAGTAGGGCTACACACATTAACAGTAATAGTTGTAGATAAAAGTAATAACACAGAAACAGCTACACAAGAAGTACAAGGAGTTAAAAAACCAAATTTAACAGTAACAACTGATGGCTCAGCAAACTTTATAATTAAAGCATCAGATGAACAAGGATTAAAGAGAATAGAGCTTATAGTAAATGAAACTAAAAAATATAAAGCAGATTTAACTGGAAAAACAGAATTTGAATACAAACTTCCTTTGAAAGAAGGAGAAAATAAACTAGAAGTTACAGTATACAATGTAAATGATATGTCTGAAAAATCTAAAAAGAAAGTAACAAAACCAGCTCAATAATAATTAATCTAGCCTCCTATTTATAGGAGGCTAGATGTATGATTGAATTGAAATAAAATCGTGAAAGAAATTAGTTTGCATTCAAAAAACGAGAAAGGAAAGTAATTTTAAATGAATTTTAATTTATTCGAAATACTAACATATTTCATAATATACTCTGTCATGGGATGGATAATGGAATCTACAGTTAGAAGTGTATGTGAAAGAAAACTAATTAATACAGGTTTTTTGAAAGGACCATGTTGCCCTATATATGGAATAGGAGCAATTATAATGTTCCTATTTTTAGGCAATTTTAAAGATAAACCAATATTATTATTTTTTCTTGCCATAATATTATTAACATTTTGGGAATATATAGTAGGAGTATTATTAGAAACAATATTTCATACAAAATATTGGGATTACTCTGAACAAAAATTTAATTTTCAAGGTAGAATATGTTTAACAAATTCACTATGTTGGGGATTATTAGGTGTAGGATTCATTAAATTCTTGCATCCTTTTGTAATAAATATGTTATCTTATGTTGATAAAAATTTGTTAATATATATAATAACAATAGTTTCAATTGTTTTCTTAGTAGACGTTATAGTTTCTGTAATAAATGTAATGAATATAAAATCAACATTAGAGAAAATAGAAGAAATGAATAAAGAAATTAAAGAAAAAATAAAAGAGCTAAAAAACTTGAGCTTGATGAAAGGAAAAGATGCAGAAAAGGACATAGAAAGAGTTACTGTTGAAAAAATGCAAAAATTGGTAGATGAATTAAAAAAGAAGAGAAACAAAACAATTTTAAAATTATACAAAAATGTGTATCGTTTAAAGAAGGCATTTCCTGCTATAAATACAAAAGAAATAACAGAAGTTTTGAGTAAGAAGATTGAATTAAGAAAAAAATTTAAAAAATAATAAAAAGACTTGAAATGTTCAAGTCTTTTTGTATATAATGGGAAGAATAAAAAAGATAGGAGAAAGATAAGATGGTACAAGAAATTTATATAATAGATGATGATGATTCATCAATAGTAATATTTAGAGAATTATTTAAGAATGACCCTGAATACAAATTTATAAGTGTAAAAACAGAACAAATAGACATTGCTCTAAAAAACATACCATCATTAATAGTAATAAATGAAGATGCAATAGATAGAAATGTTGTAGACTTATGTAGAAAAATACGAAAAGACGAAGATAACACAATAACACCAGTAATAGTTGTATCTTCAATAAGTGATAGAGAACATAGATTAAGAATTTTGCAAGAATCAATAGAATATTTTATAAAAAAACCAGTAGATGAACAATATTTGTATTATACTGTTAAAAATCTAAATAGATTACTTTCAATAAACAGAAGAATAAGTCCATTAACAGGCCTTCCAGGAAATGTTCAAATACATGCAGAATTAAAGAAAAGAATTACAAAAAAAGAAGCTTTCTGTGTATTATATTTAGATTTAGACAATTTCAAAGCATATAATGATGTATATGGATTTTTGAAAGGTGACCAAATAATTGAATTTACTGCTGAAAATATAATAAAATGTATACATGCCAGCGGAATGGAAGATACTTTTATAGGACATATAGGTGGAGATGATTTTGTTGCAATAATACCAGGAACAAATTGCGAAAAATTATGCCAAAACATATTGGCTAATTTCGACCACAATGTAGGAAAATATTTTACAGATGATGATTTAGAGAAGGGCTATATTGAAGTTGCTAATAGAAAAGGTATTGTAGAACAATTTCCTTTAACATCATTATCAATTGGTGTTGTTGTTGCTGATATTGGTAGATTTGCTAATATTTTGGAAATTGGTGAAATTGGAGCTCAAGTAAAACATGCTGCTAAATCTGTAATGGGAAGCAGTTATGCAGTAGATAGAAGAAAATAAGATACAATGTTTTAGGCTTACATCAATTGATTTAAGCCTAAAACTCTTGACAATTTCCACTACTAAATATATAATAAATGTGCAATTTTCATGATAAAATAGAGGTATAATAATGTATGAATTATTAACAACAAATAATATGGAAAATTATTTTGAACCTAAAAGCCGCAGAGATAAAGAAGGGGTATATTTCTATAGAATAATTGGATATGATGAAGAATTACTAAAATTCTTAAGGAAATATCAAACATTTGCACAAAGAAAAGGAACATACATAAATAGCACAATAAAAAATCCAGATTCATCAGATGTTCAATATTTATGCACAATTATAAATAATAATTTTTCTATAGATTTTAGAAATATAAAATTAGAGTGCACTAATTGGCTAAAATTTTTAAATGATATTCAAATTGATTTAATTAGTAAAGCACTATATACGTTTTTAAGTGAAATGGCAAAAGAGGGAATAAATATAAATATAATAAAAAATTCATATATTAAATTTCTATACTGGGCAAAATATAAATTTGAAAATTCACTAAAATATATTGGTCAAGATGAAATACCAAAGATTTTATATGAAGGTGATATTGGAAAATATGAATTATACATGTTAAGAATTTTATCATTAGCAGGCTGTGACATAATATATATAAATTTCCTAAATGAAGAATCTTACATGAATATCGATATTCAAGGAAAGTATTCGAATAGGATAGTTAAGCCTATTAGGCAAAATCCACCAATTCATTTTTCTAAAATAGATTTAAGACAAATAGAAGAAAAAAATAGATTAATAGAAAATATAAAAAAAGAGCAATATGTTTTAAATACAAATAATTGGATGAAAAAAGACTTTTGGGAAGAGTTTTTTACATTAGGAAAAAATAGAAATAACAATGTAAATGAAATTTCCAATATATTCGTAAAATATATTGGAATAGATAATAGAGATGAATACAATAATAGATTATATGAATTTAAAGAAAATTTAATAAAAAATGGCAAAAATTATGTTATTATTGAAAATGAAATACTAATGCCTACATTAGATGAAATTTATAAATTGCGATTTGAGTATAAAAACAAAGATGATATTTCATTAGGTATAATTGAAAAGATAGGTATTAATATTGAAGAAAAAATAAACCAAACATTAAAAAAAGAAATGTTTAATTTAGTACAAGCATCAGAAGAAGATAATCCAGCCAAAATATATAATATGACATTAAAACTGTTATGTTGGATAAATAAATATTGCAAAAGATTATTTAATAAATTTGATTGGAACAATTTACCTACACTTATTTATTTAGGAGATTGTACTACGTTAGAAGCTACATTTTTGAACATAATGTCAAAATTACCATTAGACATTTTATATATTAATCCAAATAAAGAGAATGTAAATATATTTAATGAAACTTTAATAAAAAGTGAAAGTAAAATAGTGGAGCTAGAAAATAGCATAAGCGAGAAAATTAAATATCCAAGAGCGAAAGTAAAAATTAGTACGAGTACAGTTGCGTATAATGCAGAAAGAGAATTAGATACAATTTTATACAATAATACAGGTATGTATAGAGATAAACAATTTAAAACTTGCCAAACAATAACATTAAAAACTACTTATGAGGAAATTGCAATATTATGGAAAGAAGAAGCAAAATACAGAACAGGATTCGAAGTAGAAGAAAACAGGGTAACTGTACCAAACATTTTTGCTAAAGTAAGTGGAGTTAAAGATAGTGATACAAATGCTTACCTCAGAAATATACAAGATTTAGTGACAGAGCAAACAATTGTAATCCAAGGATTTCCATATATAAAAAAAGAAGAGTATAATGAATTTTATAGTAATTCTAATAAATTTATGACAAGAGATAAAATAAATATTGAAAAAATAAAAGAGCTTAAAGAATATAAATATGCATTTTTAAATAGAAATACACAAAATCTTATATTAAGCAAAATACAGGAATTAATAGATTTAAAATTATTGGAACAAAATGATTTATCTATAAGTTCTAAAATAGCTGCAACTTTATTGAACATTAATAAAGAAATTTTAAAATTAATCCAACAATTTGATTTTACAAAGCAAATACCTAAAATAATAATAATGGACACAGATGAAAACATAGCATCATTGCAAGACTGCATTTTACTATTGTTCTTAAATTTAATCGGATTTGATATTGTAATATTTACACCAACAGGGTATCAAAATATTGAAAAATATATAGACTCAAATTTATTTGAAGAATATCAAATAGGCGATTATATATATAATTTACAAAAACCAAAATTTAATATGGTTAATCAAAAGAAGGGCAAATCTTTTAGAAAGTTTTTTAGGTTATAGGAATCAATATAAAGCTACTAAGTATGCTACGCAACTCTAAGTTAAAAAATGATTTTTAAATGAAATTGCGTTTTACATATATAAAAAATTCTAAAATATATTGCCAGAAGGAAGGAATGTGATAAAAATGGCTTTACAATTTAAACCAAACAATGAAGGTGATAATCAGCAACAACAAGAATTTAACATGTTAGAAAAAAGAGAAGAAATAACAAATCAATTACAAAATTCAGAAGAAATTGATAAATTAACAAGTACAATAAATGTAAATGATATGAATACAATGGTTACTTTTGGTAGTGGAGTAGCAGAAGAAATAGCAAGATCTTCAGATGTAATTTTAAATAGTATGAGCATTGCTCAAGTTAATGAATCTGGTGAATTGTTAAATACTCTAAGTAGAATAATGTCAAAATTTGATTTAGATGAAATTAGAGATGATGGTAATAAAAGTATATTTGGAAAATTATTTACAAATATGAAGAAAGAAATTGAAAGAATACTTGATAAATACCATACAATGGGAGACGAAATAGACAAAATATATGTAAAATTAAAACAATACGAATCAGAAATAAATTCTGCTAATGACAAATTAGAAAATTTATTTAATGCAAATGTAAAAACATATCAAGAATTAGTAAAATATATTGTAGCAGGTGAACAAGCAATAAAAGAAGTTGACGAATATTTAACACAAATGAGAGCAGAATATGAACAAAGTCAAGATAATATGATAAAATTTGATATTCAAAATTTAGAAAATGCTAAAGGAATATTAGAACAAAGAGTACATGACTTAAGAATTGCAGAAAACATTGCAATGCAATCAGTACCTATGATAAAATCTATGGAATTTAGTAATGTTAATTTAAACAGAAAAATCAATTCTGCATTTATAATTACAATGCCAGTATTTAAGCAAGCATTATCACAAGCAATATTATTAAAACGACAAAAAATACAAGCAGAAGGGATGAAAGCTTTGGACGAGAAAACAAATGAAATGCTATTAAAAAATGCTCAAAATACAGCAGAACAAACAAAACTTGCTGCACAACTTGCAAGTGGAAGTTCTGTAAAAATTGAAACACTTGAGCAAACATGGCAAACTATTGTAAATGGTATTGAAGAAACAAGAAAAATACAAGAAGATGCAAGAAAGAAAAGAGAAGAAGATGTTGTTAGACTTAATAAATTAAAAGAAGACTTCAAAAATCAGGCAAACAAGTAGTATTTAGAAATCATTTCTAATCCAAGCAGTTATTATATAAATAATTTATACATTCCTCGGTTCATTACACAAATAGCAATTTCTACATTGATTTTTTGGCACCCTTCCAAGCAAAGCTTGAACTCTTTCCAAAAAATCAATTAAGAACTTGCATATTTGCTTCAATCACATTCGTCATTTATAAATTATTTATATAATAACTGCTTGGATAGAAAATATAATAAAACTAGATGCTCATATATTATTTTTAAAATATTGGAAAGTAATATATGAACACCTAGGAAAAACAAAAAAAATAAAAATAAAGAATGCTAAAAAGCATTAAATTAAAGGAGGAATTTATTATGGCAATTTCATTGCAAAAAGGACAAAGAATTGATTTAACAAAAGGAAATCCTGGACTAAGCAAAATAATAGTAGGTTTAGGATGGGATACAAACAAATATGATGGACAAGCAGATTTTGACTTAGATGCTGCTGCATTTTTATTAGACCAAACAGGTAAAGTTGCAAAAGACACAAATTTTGTATTTTATGGAAATTTAAAAGCTACAGGTGTTGAACATACAGGAGATAACCTAACAGGTGAAGGAGAAGGAGACGACGAACAAATTAAAGTTGATTTAAAAGCTGTTGAACCAGATGTAGATAAAATAGCATTTACAGTTACAATTTATGATGCAGAATCAAGAAGACAATCTTTTGGACAAGTTTCAAATGCATTTATAAGAATTGTAGATGCAAATACAAATCAAGAGCTAGTAAGATATGATTTAGGAGAAGATTATAGTATAGAAACAGCAATAGTTGTAGCAGAATTATATAGAAGTGGAACAGAATGGAAATTTAATGCAGTGGGAAGTGGATTCGCAGGAGGATTAGCAGCACTTGCAAGAAATTATGGACTTAATGTAAAATAAAAAAAGTAAAGGAATGGTAGTAAATATGAAAATATCAACAAATAGTGGAAATAATATGACACCACCACCTCCTCCACCAGTTGGAGGAAACAAAATGCCACCACCTCCGATGGGAAACAATGTAACTCCCCCACCACCAATGGGAGGAAATACTGTGCCTACACCACCAAGTGGAAATAATTTAGGAAATACTCCACCACCTCCTATGAATAGCAGTAATACAGCACCTTCTGGAGTAGGAGCAAATATAGGAGGAACAAGTAAAAATAGCATAAGTTTACAAAAAGGGCAAAAAATAGATTTAACAAAAACAAATCCTGGATTAACCAAAATAATGATTGGATTAGGATGGGATACAAATAAGTATGATGGACAAGCTGATTTCGATTTAGATGCTTCTGCATTTTTACTAGGAGCACAAGGAAAAGCTTTAGCAGATACTGATTTTATATTCTATAATAATCCTAAAGGAAGAAATGATTGCGTTGTTCATCAAGGAGATAATATAACAGGTGAAGGTGAAGGCGATGATGAGCAAATCTTAGTTGATTTCTCTAAAGTACCACCAGAAATAGATAAAATAGCAATTACTGTTACAATATATGATTATGAAAACAGAAAGCAATCGTTTGGACAGATTTCAAATGCTTTTGTAAGGGTTGTTGATAATAATACAAATCAAGAACTAGTAAGATATGACCTAGGAGAAGATTTTAGCATTGAAACTGCAATAATAGTTTGTGAAATATACAGAAATAATGGAGAATGGAAATTTAGTGCAATAGGTTCGGGTTTTTCCGGAGGACTTGGAGCATTATGTGCAAATTATGGCTTACAAGCTAATTAATAGTGTAATGGGAAGTAGGTCTTTCCATATTTTCTAAAATAGGAAAGTGACCTTTTCATATTTTAGAAAAAGGGCCTTGCCCTATATAGAGTTAATATTTATGAATTAAGGTACATCTTCTTTGCTGAATTTTGTACCTTATTGTTCTACAATAGGAAAGTCATACTGACTTTTCTATTGTAGAACAGGCTACGCCTAAGTTTGTACAGAAATTTTCTGACGAAAATTTCGCACCAGAACAAATTAACGGAAAGCTTTACTATTTATAATTTGTTGCTAATTAGAATTTATAGTTTAAAATAACATACTACAAGTTTATTAGCTTTCCGATTTGTTCTGCAAAGAAATTCTAAAAAGTATGTAAGTAAGGCAGGTTTAAAAAGTGCATAAAGAAAGGAATGGGAGTTTAAAATGAAATATTCATATACACAAGAAATAGAATTAGCAGAAGAACCCAAAATAAATTGGAATAAAAATACTGAAAAGGATATTTTAAAATATGCATTAGGTGGTTTATTATATATGCCTGCCACAAATGTAAAAATAGTAGATGATATATTAAATAAAAGATTTTTTTATTTAAAATCATTTGTGCTATGTTTAGAAGATTCTATAGCAGATTCAATGGTTGAAAAAGCTGAAAAGTGTGTTGGAGATATTTTACAAAGACTAACGCAAGCAATAGAAAATAATGTGATTTCAATAGATGAAATACCATTGATTTTTATTAGAGTAAGAAATATTGGGCAAATGACAAAACTTTACAATATGTATAGTAAATATTTAAATATAATAACAGGATTTATATGGCCTAAATTTGACAAAAACAATGCAGAACAATACATAGAAGAATTTAAACAATTACTGAATAAGGTAGATTTTAAATTATATGGAATGCCTATTTTAGAAAGTAAAGGCATAATGTACAAGCAAAATAGAATAGATAATTTAGAAGAAATTAGAAGAGTTTTAAATCCTGTATATGATAACATAATTGGAATTCGAGTTGGTGGAGCAGATTTATGTAATATTTTTGGATTAAGAAGAGATGTAGATTGCACAATTTGGAATGTAAATGTTGTTGCGGATTGTCTAGCAGATATTATAAATGAATTTTCGCGTGATTATATTGTATCTGGTCCGATATGGGAGTATTTTGAAGATAACAATAGTGATAAGTGGATAACTGGCTTAAAAAAAGAGCAAAGATTAGATATGATGAATGGATTTATAGGAAAAGATTCAATTCATCCATCTCAATTAAAAATCATACAAGAAAATCTTATAGTATCTTATGAAAATTATATAGATGCTTTAAAAATTTTAAATATGGATAAAAACACAGGTGTTGAAAAAGGATATGGTAAAGCTAAAATGAATGAAGTGAAAACACATACTAATTGGGCTAGAAAGATTTTAAGTTTAGCAAATATTTATGGAGTAGGGGTTGAAAAATAATTGTCAAAATTTAATTCTTTTCCAACCAAATTTGTGCCTTAAGAAAGGAAAGAAAGAAAAAATGAATAACAACATAGAAAATTTTGTAGAAATTATTGAAAATAAAAGTAAAAAACATACAATAGAGGAAATGATATGTGTATGCAAAAGAATAAAAAATCCCAAAAGAGATTATCTATTTATAAATAAATATCAAGGAAATGATGTACCTCAAAATCCAAGTAAGGTTTTTGAAATGTATGATGAATTTGTAGATAATATAGCTGTAACAGACGAAAAGATTGCAATAATTGGCTTTGCAGAGACAGCAACAGCTATAGGAAATTATGTAGCAGCAAAACTTCCAAATTGTATATATGAAATGCAAACTACAAGAGAAGATTTGTTAAACGAAGAACCAATTATAGAATTCTTTGAAGAACACAGCCATGCAAAACAACAATTATTATATGGAAGAAAAGAATTCTTTAAAAATATAGATAGAGTTATGTTTGTAGAAGATGAAATAACAACAGGACATACAATTCTAAATGCTGTAAATCAATTAAAAAGTATAAATCCAAATTTAAAATATTCTGTAGCATCAATTTTAAATTGGCAAGATGAAGAATCAGAAAAAAAATACAAAGAATTGGGAATAGATACATATTGTTTAATAAAGGGAAAAATAAAAGATGTTAATGCAAAAGTAGATATGACACCTATAGAAGAATCTAAAAATGAAAAAATAGCAGATAAAGATATAACATGTACAAATATAAAATGCGAGTTATGTAATTCCAAAGAAAATAGAATCAGAACACATCTGCAAAAAGATGTAGATGAATATAGCAAATATATTTTTGACATAATATCTGAAAAATCAAAATTAGCTAAAGACATAAAAAATATAGAAAATAAAAATGTACTTGTTGTTGGTACAGAAGAGTTTATGTATGAACCTATGTTATTTGCGAGTTATTTAGAAAAAAATACAAAAAATAATATTAAATATTGTGCAACTACAAGAAAACCAATAGAAGTTTCAAACGAAAGCAATTATATTTTAAATACAAGAAATAAATTGAGTAGTGCTTATGATGAACAAAGAACAACATATTTTTATAATCTAGAAAAAAGTGATTACGTTTTTATTATTGCAGATAATATTGTAAAAGAACAATTTTGTAAAGATATTGCTAATATTTTTTATAATAAAGGATATGACCTTGACAAAGTTGAAATAGTAAGCTTACATTTTTAACTTGCTTATTTTCAATTCGCTTTTTTCAAATTATTTTAAATTTATAATGAGCTAGGGAAGAGTATTAACTAATTTGAATTTGATTTTTAAAAAAGTAGCATAAAAAGGAGAAAAAATGATTTTTGCAACAGATTTAGATAAAACATTAATTTACTATAAAACATATGTAAATGAAGACATAATGAATAAAGTTCAACTAATTGAAACCAGAGAACAGGATCCGATATGTTATATTTCTAAAAAAGCCAAGAGTGAATTAGAAAAAATAAATAAAAGAATAAATGTAATTCCAACAACTACAAGGTCAATAGAAGAATTTTATAACATAAAAACATTTGAATATTGTAAATATGCAATTGTTTCAAATGGTGGAACAATTCTTGAAAATAGAAGAATAATGCCAGAATGGGAAGAACATATAAATGCAATATTAAATAATTATAAAGATGAGTTCAACAATTTAATAGATTTAGTTATAAAAAGCGGATTGGCAACCTCGAAACCAGAGGTTAGAGATAATGTATATGTTTTTTCTAGAATTGAAGACAAAGAAAAATGTTTAGATTTTTTAGAAGGAAAAATAAATACAGATAAATGGAATTATTGTGTTCAAGGAAAAAAGTTATTTATTATTCCTAAAGTAATTACAAAATCTAATGCAGTAAAATTCCTAAAGAATAAACTAAAATCAAATTATTTAATTGCTGCTGGTGATAGTCTAATGGATAAGGATATGTTAGATATTGCAGATTTACCAATAATCCCAAGACATGGAGAATTATTTAAAGAATTTAATTATCAAAAAGATAATATGTATACAACCAAAGAGGGGATTTTTGCAGCAGATGATATTGTTCAAAAAGTTAGTGAAGTTATAAGCAAAGAAATTTAAAATATTACATGTTAGTCTCAAAATAAAAAATGTATATTTTTAAATTTAATATATGCAGAATAGACTTGCAATTGTAAAATAGTAAAGGAATGGAATATTTAATGAAAACCTCATATAAAAAAACAGACGTAGAACTTTTATTAACAGATTTAACAGATGAAGTTAATCCAATAACAATAGAAGAAAAAAAACAAATGGAAATGCAGGGAAAAGATGTTACAGATATAATTACAGATGAATTTCCGATAGATAAAAAATATTTTGATATATGCTTAGAAACAACTCCTATGTATGCAAAGCAAACAGCAGTTGCAGTAGGAAATCTTGCTGAACAAATTTACAATATAAAAAAAGAAAATATAGTTTTAGTAAGTATTTTAAGAGCTGGAACTTTAATTGGAATTTTAGTAAAAAGATATTTAAAAAATAAATATAATATCGATGTATTTCATTATTCGATATCAATGCCTAGTGATAATAATCAAAATGAAATAAAATTCATATTGAATAAACATAAACCTCAAGATATTGTTTTTGTAGACAGTTGGACTGGAAAAGGAACTGCGACAAATAAAATAAAAAAATTTGCACAGCAAATTGATGGCTTATGTCCCGATTTAGCAGTATTATCAGATTCAATAAATATTTGTAGATTCTGTGGAGTAAGAGAAGATATTGCAATACCTCAAGCGCCTTTTAATGCATGTATTACAGGTTTAATAGGTGCACCTATAAATAATTCTAAATATTTAATGGATGAGGATTTTGCAGGTTCTATATATTTAAAAGAATTGGAAAGAATTGATGTAACAAATTGGTACATCAATTTGATTGAACAAAATTTTGATTATAAATTATGCAATAGTGACAATTATCAAGAAAATTTAAATTCAAAAGAAGAATTAAGTGAAATTTGTTCAAAATATAAAATAGAACTAAAAGATTTGAATCCGGGAATTAATGAAGCTGGAAGGGCCTTACTTAGAAGAAATCTAAAAAAATTGCTAGTAAAAGATAAAAATGATATTCAAGTTATGCAAATAAAGAGGATTGCAGAGCTTAAAGGAATTGAAGTAGAAGAATATGATTTTAAGTATTATAGGGCTGCTTCAATTGCATATTCAGAGTAGGGGTGAAAAATTTAATTCTTTTTCAACCGGTTTTGTACTTTATAAAGGAATGATAGTAAAAATGAAAAATGCTAAAATTTAGGAAAGCAAGAGTTCATAGAACAATCAAGAAAGGAATGTATATGTACATGAAATCAAGTTATAGAAAAGAAGATGTAGAAATTCTTTTAACAGATGTAACAGATGAAATTAATAGTATGTCTGAAACAGAAAGGGCAAAAGTCGGATATACAGAAGAATATGAAATGTCGGAAGAATATTTAAACCTATGTAAAGAACTAGGACAAAAATATATAAGGCAAACAGCAATTGCAGTTGGAAATTTAGCAGAACAGTTATATAAATACAAATCACAGGATGTGGTTTTAGTAAGTATTGTAAGGTCGGGTATTCCAATTGGAATATTAGTAAAACGATATTTGCAAAACAAATACAAAAAAAATATATATCATTATGCTATATCAATAAAAGAAGGAATAGATAAAACTGCAATGGATTATATAATGTCAAAACATAATGTAAAAGATATTCAATTTGTAGATAGTTGGACCGGAAAAGGAACTGTAGCAAGAACTATAAAAGAGTCAGCCCAAAATTTTGAAGGTCTTGATCCAAGTTTAGCGGTTTTATCAGATTGTCTTAATATAACTAAATATTGTGGAATTAGAGAAGATATTGCAATTCCACAAGCTCCAATAAATGCGTGTATTACAGGAATTGTGAGTGTACCAGTTATTCAAAAAGATAAAAATAAATTTGATGGAGCTACTTACTTAGAAGAGCTAGAAAGCAAAGATTTTTCGAAAGAATATGTTGACTTAGTAGAAAAGGAATTTGATTATAATTGTAACGCAGATGGTTTTAAAAATGATTTACAAGAATATGAGGAAGTAAGAGATATTGCAGCAAAATTTAATGTAGATACATCAAAAATAAATCCTGGAATAAATGAAGCAGCTAGGGCGATTTTAAGAAGAAAAGTTGATACTATCCTTGTAAAAGATAAAAATGATGCTCAACTTAGTGAAATTATTGAACTTGCTAATTTAAAAAAAATAAGAATACAAGAATATGAACTCAAGTATTATAGGGCTTTGAGTATTGCGATAGATTAGAAAAAACGATTTTGTTGAAAAAATAATTGGCATATTCTTTTTCAACGATGTGTGTGCTTTAAAAGTGAAATGAGAAAGGAATGAAATTTAAAATGGAAGAAAAGAAAAATGGAAAAAAAGTTATTCTAGTTTTTTCAGATATTGATGGAACGCTTATACAAAAAGCAAAAGAAGGAGATAATGTAGAAGGGTTAGTACCAGTTTCAAAAACAAAATATGGATGTAGCTATATGACTGCTGAACAAATTAAAAATTTACAACAGTTAGATAATGAAATTGAAATTGTATTAACAACAAGTAGAGGCTTGGAATCTTATGAAACTATACATTTTGGATTTACTCCTGAACATGTTTTAATAGAAAGTGGAAGTGTTCTTATTACAGAAGGTAAAAAAGATGAACAATGGGATAATCAAGTAAAAGAAGATATAATGGGTGAAGATTTCAAATTATTACAGAAAATAAAAGAGATAGTTTGTAGCTCAGGATATTCTATGAAATACGAAAAAAATGAATATTTATTAGATTTTGTTGATAAAGAATATTTAGAAGAAAAGAATGAAGATAAAAAACAAACTAAATTTGATACTCTTCAAAAGAAACTTTTAGGAGATCCAGAAATAGGAAATAAATTTATTTGTTATTCCCATAATAATGGTTTAACAGTTGTTTACAAAGGTTTAGATAAAGGCGAAATGATAGAAAGATATAAACAAAGAATCAAAAAAGAATATGGAATTAGTGATGAAGATTTGTTTACAGTTTCAATGGGAGATTCTGCAGCAGATAGTACAATGTTTAAAATTACTGATTATAGTTTTGGAACAAAAGGAAGCGGAGCAACTTTTGAATATGAAATTTCAAAAACATTAGAATCAAAACTTGGATTTACTGATTTTATTTTTAAAGGATTAAAAGAGTTAATAAAAAGAATAAGAAATGACGAAAAAACAAAAAATGGTGATTCAGTAGTAAATAAATATGCTCCTGATGATGCAGAGTTATAGTTTTAGTTTTTGTTGCTAATGCTAATTATATAAGCAGACATTTGGTTAAAGGAAAAAGGAAGGTGATTAAGGTTGAAAAATAATTAGAATTTTGACTGCGTTATATTATATTTAAAACGCGGTTACATACACAAAGTATGCGCCCTTGCCTTTTAAATATAATATGCCTTGTCAAAATTTAATTCTTTTCCAACCTGATTTGTGCCTTGAGAAAGGAATGATAGTAAAAATGGAAAACAACATTCGGACCAACACCTGCTGGTGAAGCCTTTTTCGATAATGAAAGAGGTGTTTGGCTACAAGATTATAACATTTGGGATGGCACTTCTACAAAAGTTGTAAGATATATGTACAATGGAACTCAGTGGGTAGAAGATTTACAAGTAGAAAATATGCAAAATACTTCAAATTCACAAAATTATACTAGTAATCAAGTAAATTCAAATTCTCAAAATACTACAAATACTCAAAGTAGTAATGAAAAAGAACTTGAAATAAAATTAACAAAAGATATCCCAAATACTACAGCAGGGATTAGCCTAAAAAAGTCAGTTATCAATTTAAATAAATCACTTATAGATTTAAGCAAAAAAACAGGTATAAATTTAGGAAATCATAGAGCAAGAGTAGCAGTTGTAATGGATTATTCTGGTTCAATGAGAAGATTATACACAAGTGGAGCTGTTCAAAGAGTTTTAACAAGATTAATGCCTTTAGCACTAAGATTTGACGATAATGGAGAATTAGATATTTGGTTATTTAATCAAACATATAAGTCAATACCATCAATGACTTTACAAAATTTTGAAAATTATGTTGAAGAAGTAGCAAATAAATCTGGATTTTCATTTGGAGGGACAAGCTATGCACCAGTATTAGAAGATGTTTTAAATAATTACTTTGGAAAAAAATTATCAGGTTTCTTAGGAGGTTTATTTAAAAAACAAAATACTCAAGGACAAGAAGAGCCACCTGTATTTGTAATATTTATTACAGATGGTGCTAATAGTGATAGAGGTGCTACAAATGAAGTTATTAGGAAATCTGCTGAACAGAAAATATTTATACAATTTGTAGGTATTGGAGATGAAGAATTTGAATATTTACAAAAGTTAGATGATTTAAAAGATAGACCAGTAGATAATACAGGATTCATAAAAGTACAAGACTTTGAAAATTTAGAAGATGAAGAGGTATATAATATGCTTCTTAGTCAATATCCAGAATGGTTAAAGGGGTTGAAAAATAATTAGAATTTTGACTGCGTTATATTATATTTAAAACGCGGTTACATACACAAAGTATGCGCCCTTGCCTTTTAAATATAATATGCCTTGTCAAAATTTAATTCTTTTCCAACCTAATTGGAGTTAGAAAAGAATTATTATAAAAATAAAAAATTTATATAAATTAAGCTTGAATACAAAACCTAAATTCATCTTAAAATAATGAAGTTATTAATATTAAAAATAATATAAAAGAGATTTGTAGTAAACTAATTAAATCTTTTTAAAAGGAGGAATTAAATATGCAATATAATGCAGTTGGAACAAGAGAAAATATTAAAGTAATAGGTAGTGAATCTTTTGGAGGAATGAGAGTAGATGTCCTACAATATGAAGAATTAAGAGGAATGAATGATACAACAATGGCAAAAGACTTATGGTTTATGAAACAAGAAAACATGAAAGTTAAACAAATTGCAGTTTACCTAGAAAATGATGGATGTAAAGTAGAACCAGGAGCAATGAGCTATTTCCAAGGAAACTTAGAAATGGTATCTGGAATGACATTAGGAAATGCTGTAGGAAAATTCTTTTCTGGAGCTGTTACAGGGGAAAGAGCTGCACAACCAGAATATAAAGGAACAGGAATGGTAGTTTTAGAGCCATCATTCAAACATTTTATAACATTAACATTAGATCCAGGAGAAAGCATAATAGTAGATAAAGGAATGTTCTATTGTGCACAATCAAGTGTTACAGTAAGACCAATAATGAACAAAACTATTTCTTCTGCATTATTAGGTGGAGAAGGTATATTCCAACAAGAATTGGTAGGACCAGGTCTAGTAGTATTAGAATCACTTGTTCCAAGTGAAGAAATTGACATAATAGAAATGAAAAATGATGTTCTTAGAGTTGATGGTAACTTTGCAGTATTAAGAACAGGAAACATAGACTTCACAGTTGAAAGATCTGCAAAAACTTTAGTTGGTTCAGCAGTTAGTGGAGAAGGTCTAGTAAATGTATATAGAGGTACTGGACAAATATGGCTTGCTCCAACAATTAAGGTTTATAATTATTTAAAAGCAGCAAGATATATGGGAGTGTCAAATCTTAATAGCTTAAGTATGAATACAAGTAGATCATAAGATTCTTAAATTAAATGAATTACAGTTCAGTAACTTAAAAGTTCATTATCCTGCTTAAAGTGATTAATATATAAAATATTTTTCGAATAATCTCGGCTACCTTACATTTAACACTAAAAACTTCTAAATAATTTTGAAAGCACCCTCAAAGACAAGCTTTGAGATTCCCTTTCAAAATTATTAAGAATTTTTAAGTTATTCCAGTCGCATTCGATTAATTCTCAAAATATTTTATATATTAATCACTTGCACGGAATTCAAGATATAGTGTTACTGAACTGTAACTAATATTATTATTCACATTAGAAGGGAGAGTTAATAGGACATGTATTATAAAGGTCTAACAGATAATCAAGTAAAAGAAAGCAGAGAAAAGAATGGAAGCAATGCATTATCTAAAGCAGAGCAAGAAAGCATTTGGTCTAAATTATTAGAAGGATTTAAAGACAAAATGATAATAATATTACTTGTTGCATTAGTTATAAATATTGTTTTTGTAATTATGGGACAAGCAGAATGGTATGAAGCTGTAGGTATAGCAGTTGCAGTATTAATTGCAAACTTTGTAAGTGTTTTATCAGAACACAAAAACGAAAGTAAATTTCAAGAATTACAAGATGAAGCCTCAAGAACTAAATGTAAAGTATATAGAAATGGTGCATTAACAGAAATATATATTGATGAAATAGTTGTAGGGGACTATGTTAAATTAGAATCTGGAGATAAAGTTCCAGCAGATGGAATTTTAGTTGAAGGAGAAATAAAAGTTGAGCAATCAGCTTTAAATGGTGAAACTAAAGAAGCAACAAAAAGAGTTTTAGGAGAAAATCAATTAGGAGATACAAAAGATTTACTAAACGAATTCTATCTATTTAGAGGGACAGTAGTATGTAATGGTGAATGTATAATGGAAGTTTCAACAGTTGGAGATAATACAATATATGGAGAACTTGCAAAAGAAATGCAAGAAGAAACAAGAGAATCACCATTAAAAGTAAAATTAGGAAGATTAGCAGACATAATTGCTAAAATTGGTTATACAGGTGGTATATTAATAGCTTTAGCATATTTATTCCAAAACATATTTATTGATACAGGTTTTGATATGAATCAAATTTCTCAAATAGTAACAAATATACCAGTATTATTAAATTTAATTGTAGATAGTGTAATACTTGCAGTAATTATTATAGTCGTTGCAGTTCCAGAAGGCTTACCAATGATGATTGCATTAGTTTTAGCCATGAATATGGGGAAAATGATGAAAGATAATGTATTGGTAAGAAAAATAAATGGAATTGAAACAGCAGGTGGGTTAAATATATTATTTAGTGATAAAACAGGAACAATTACAGAAGGAAAATTATCAGTTTCAGAAATAATAGATGGAGATTTAAATAAATTTTCAAATATGAAAGAAATGTCAGCATCTTTTGCAGATAATTTAACAATAGGTATAGGAATGAATAACAGTTCATCAATATCAAATGAAACAGTAATTGGTGGAAATAATACAGATAGATGTTTAATGAAATACTTATTAGACAATAAAGCTTATGAAAATATAGATAGAGAAAGTATTGTTGAATTTATTTCATTTGATTCAGTAAAAAAATATTCTACAGTTATAACAAACACAAATATGAAAACACAAAAATACATCAAAGGTGCACCAGAAAAAATAGTTGAAATATGTGATACATATATTGATAAAGATGGAAATGAAAAGCCATTGGATAAAGAAAAAATAAATAAATATATGGATGAACAAGCTGGAAAAGCAATGAGATTAATTGCAGTTGCAGTTACAGATGAAATTGAAAAAGAAGAAACATCTGCAAAAATGAAATTAATAGCTATTTTAAGCATTAGAGATAATGTTAGAAAAGAAGCAATTGAAGCTATTAAAGAAGTGCAAAATGCAGGTGTACAAGTTGTAATGGTTACAGGAGATAGAAAAGAAACAGCTGTAGCAATAGCAACAGAAGCAGGGTTATTAAAAGAAAAAGAAGACCTAGTATTTACATCTAAAGAACTTGCAGAATTAACAGATGAAGAATTAAAAGAAAAAATAAGAAAAATAAAAGTTGTAGCTAGAGCATTACCAACAGATAAAAGTAGATTAGTAAAAATTGCTCAAGAATTAGACTTAGTTGTAGGAATGACAGGAGATGGAGTAAATGATGCTCCAGCACTTAAAAAAGCAGATGTTGGTTTTGCAATGGGTAGTGGTACAGATGTTGCTAAAGAAGCAGGAGACATAGTAATAATGGATGACAACTTCTTATCTATAGAAAAAGCTATATTATATGGAAGAACAATATTCAAGAGTATAAGAAAATTCATTGTATTCCAATTAACAGTAAACGTAGCAGCAGTTTTACTATCATTTATAGGACCATTAATAGGAGTTCATGAACCATTAACAATAATTCAAATGTTATGGGTAAACTTAATAATGGATACATTAGCAGCAATTGCATTTGGTGGAGAAGCACCTTTAAGAAGATACATGAGAGAAAAACCAATAAGCAGGAAAGAAAGTATAGTTACAAAAAATATGTTAATAGAAATTGGTTTAATAGGTGTATATGTATGTGTAATTAGTTTAATGCTAGTATTAAATAATAATTTAAACTCACTATTTGATAATACACATAACTATATAGAAACAGTAATATTTGCATTCTTTATCTTTGCAACAATATTTAATGGATTTAATGCAAGAACAGAAAGCTTAAATTTATTTGAAAATATTACAAAAAATAAAAGATTTTTAACAGTAATGGGGCTAGTTGCATTAATACAAGTAATTATGGTTTATGTTGGTGGAGAATTATTAAGAACTGTTCCAATATCTCTAAAATCATGGATTATTGTTGTAATACTTGCAGTTTTAGTTATACCAATTGATTTGATAAGAAAATTATTAACAAAAAATAAGAGCATTTAATTTAAAAAATAATTGACAAATTAATATAATTACATAAGTAATAAAACACTATTTTTTAAATATATTATATATATAATTATATTTAAGAAAGGTGTTTTTATTATGATATTAATCAATAAAAAACGATTAGGAATAATCTTATCATGCATATTTGTGGGATTATTTGCATTTTCATTTAAAATTGCAAGTGAAGAAAAAATTCAAAATACAAATGTTGATAATAATAAAGTTTTAGAAACAGCAGCAACACCAGTTTCAGGTAAAACAATTGTAATAGATGCTGGACACGGTGTTCCAGATGAGGGGGCACAAAGTAGTAATGGAACAACAGAAGCACAAACAAATTTAAAAATAGCTCTAAAATTGCAAAATTTATTAGAGCAAAGCGGATGTAATGTAATACTTACAAGGTCAGATGAAAATGCGATATATGATTTAGACAAAACAACACTTAGAGAAAAAAAGATATCAGATATTCACAACAGAGTAAAAATAGGAAACGAATCACAAGCAGATATATTTGTAAGCATACATTTAAATAAAATTCCACAGCAACAATATTGGGGATGGCAATGTTTTTATAAAAATGGAAATGAACAAAGTATTAAACTTGCAAAAAGTATTCAAACTAATTTAAATGAAACAATTCAAAAAGAAAACAAAAGAGTTGCTATGAAATTAGATAACGTATACATAATGAAACATGTTGAGATACCAATATCAATTGTAGAATGTGGATTTTTATCGAATCCAGAAGAAGAAAAATTATTACTAGAAGACGATTATCAAAATAAACTTGCTTGGGGTATTTATAATGGTATAACAGATTATTTTTATGAAGATAACTAATAACGGTTAGGCAGGACAATTGAATTTTAAGTTACTGAACTGTAACATAGATTTTCATTTTGGTTTAAAATTTAGTGGCATTTCATATATAAATATGTTATACTTATTATAGAGATTAGAGTAAAGGAGAAAAAACATGTCTACAATTATATATTCGATAGAAGATATTAAGAAAATGATATATGAAGTACTAATTAATACGGATGTCGAAAAAGCTATATTATTTGGCTCTTATGCTAAAAACACACCAACTTCAAAAAGTGATATAGATATCCTTATTGATAGTAATGGGAAAATTAAAGGATTAAAATTTTTTGCTATTATTGATATGATTAGGGAAAAATTTGATAAAAATGTAGATGTAATTGAAAAATCTGAAATAGAAAAAGATTCTAGAATAGAAAAAGAAATAGAAAGGACCGGCATTGTTGTTTATGAAAAGTTTTCTTACAACTGAATTAAATCAGTTAGAATCTGATTTAATTGATATATATAATAGATAAATATCTTAAAAAAGACTGAATTTTATTTAAAATTCAGTCTTTTTTTGACAAATAAAGTTTGAAAAAAATGCCAAAAGGTGCTATAATTGTATTAGATATGTTAAAAGGCACAATAAACGAAAGTTTATGTCGCAAAGCCGATGGTCTAAAGATTATAAAAAAATCCAAGATAGCAAGGTTGCACAAAGGAAAAGGAAGGAGAAGTACAAACTGATTTGTGCCTTGTAAAAGGAAGGTGATTATATATGAGTAAGAAAAAAATAATAAAAATATTATTAATTATTTTAGCAATAATTATATTAATATTTTTATTTGATTTAGGAAGAAAAACCTATATTCTATCTAAATACACAAATGAAAATAATAAATACGCTGAAATTACAAATTTTTATAAAAAGATGACGACAGAAGAAGGAATTACAACTGAATTCTGGAGAAAAGGTAATTTAGGTTTATTGAAAAGAACTGCAAAAGATGATATAAAAATTATATATTATGGCGAAGAATATAATTGGATTATTGTTGATTCTAAAGACAAAGATAATAATGACAGCAAAATAGCGGTAAAAATGAATAAAGAAGGGCCGGGAATCGAAGTACAAAATTTAAAAACAGGTACTTTGGACATGGAAAACTTTTGGAATACAATTAAAATGGCTTTTTTATCAAGAATTACAAGTGAAAAAATAGATGATATAGAATGTTATAAATTCTATTTAAATGAAGAATGGCAAATGTTTGTTAATAAAGATAATTTATTAGTTATGAGAGAAAAAAATGGTTCAACAGATACAGGAACAATTGAATATAAACTAAATGTAGTAAGAGATGAAGATGTTGTAATGCCTAATTTAGCAGGTTATAGTATAAATGATACTACACAAAAACAATAAAAGTTTACATAATTTGACTTCTATCGTAAAATTTGGTATAATGAATTTATATGTAATAAGAGGAAGTGAAATTTATGAGGAAAAAAGGAGCTTTTGTAAAGCATTTGGCAGTAGTATTAGCAGCTTCAACGGTAGCTGTAGGAGCACGGAGGTGTTATTGCAGATGAGTATTCCGATCCACTTGATGGGCGCCCAACAATAAATAAATTATTAGAAAATCCCGATGAAAGTTATGAAGATTACGGAGTAACTGAAGAACATATTGCAATGCTTAATGACTTTATAAACAAAGAAGGAGAGCCGAGTTTAGAAGAACTAGAAGAAGTAGAAAAGAAATTAATATTAATGGTAAAACACAAGATTCGTGTAGTTTATTCTTCAGCAATAGGAAAAGAAGAAAATGATATAAATGTTAAATTAGGATATAATGATAATGGTGATAGAGACGGAAATCCTCCGGGTGCATATTTACGTTTAGATGGAAAAATATTTACAGACAAAATAAATATATTTGGTTATTGTAAGATGCCAAAAGAGATAGCAAAGGCTATAGATAAAATTGCAGAAATTCAATTAATAAAAAGTAATAAAGAAAAAGATGTAACATACCGAATTGATTTAGATAAATATAAATATGCCTTGAATGATATAAGCAAATTTCTAGGATGTAAAATAAAATGCAATAAAGATGGTACAGAATTAAGTATAGATAATGAAAATAAAAGAGAAGATATAGAAAAATAATGAATATTAAAGGAGAAGTTAAAATGTTAAAATATGATGATCCAAGAGTTTGGAAAAGTAATGCTGAAGATGTAAAAATAGAAATACCATCATGTGTTAATCCACCATTAAAAAAAATAAAAATAACGCAAAACGGAGAAATGCCTATAAAAGATATGAGTCAATATAGGAGGTATGTTTTATCAGAAAAAGAACAAGAAAAAAAAGAAGAAAATAAGGAGGAAGAAGTAATGGCAGAAAATAAAAAATCATCTTGTGGAAAAAAAAGAGCTGCATGGATAGCTGCATCTTTAGCAGCAACAGCAGCAGTTGGGGGGGCAACGTATGCAATAGATATGAATAGACCATTCTATAACATAAAAGATGCAACAGACCATGGATGTACATATGAATTATTAGGAATTAATAAAACAATAGCAGATAGAATAGAAGCGGTAGAAAGGAGTTTAAAGAGTAAAAATAACATAAGTGCAGTAGCCCATGAATTAGCAGATGTGGGAATAGATGCTGTTATAAGTAAAATAGATAGTGCATTAGGAGATAATGGAGATAATGTAGCAATTAGATATGGAAGAAGGAAATTTGATGGTTTAGATAAGCCATATATTATAATTAATAATGAAGAAGTATATGACGGAGAAGGTGGAGAAAATAGACATAAAGTTGCTAACGAAATTATGGTTGGTCTAGATGCCATAATTGAAATACAAGGAGAAATTGATTATATGAATGGACCATACTATAATCCTAGTGAAGATAATGAAAAAATTTATAAAAATCTTGAAAAATTATTAAATAAAATAAACAAAACAGCTGCACTTGTAATAAGAATTAATAAAGATGGGGACATCATTCAAGTAAGTAGAGAAGAACAAAGGAAAAATCAACAAACAAAGTCAAATTCAAATAACGATGAACCAGAAATAGGAGATTAAGGTTGATAATTTATTTTCTTCCCAACCACATTTATGTCTTCGAAACAGAAAAAATATAGTAAAAATGGTTAAATTTTACAGCGTAACAAATTTAAAATTAAATAAAAATTGATAAATGCATAAAATTACCACTGTTTGCAAACAATATGTGTAAAACATATTAAGCAAGGAGTGGATTTTTTTTGAAAACAAATAAAATATTAAAAATAAATGGAACATTAACATATGAAAATCAGTTAGAAATGCATTTACAAAAAATTGCCACAAATCACAATTTAACTAATAAGTCCAACAAAGACACATATCCAATTCCTCAAATGCTAGAAAATTTTAAAGTTATACAAGAAGTTTATAATTTGTTAAATGAACATTTAAAATTAGGAATAGGTATTCATCCCGCAGGAGAATGGCTATTAGATAACTTATATATCATAGAAGAAACAGTAAAACAAATACAAAAAGATATGACTTTAAAAAAGTATACTAATTTTGTAGGGATAGCAAACGGACAATATAAGGGATTTGCAAGAATATATGTTTTAGCTTCAGAAATTGTTGCATATACAGACAATAAAATAGAAAGAAAACAATTAGAAAAATATTTAGAAAGTTATCAGACTAAAAAGACGTTAAGTATGGAAGAAATTTGGAATATAGGTATATTTCTTCAAATTGCAATAATTGAAAATATAAGAGAAATATGTGAAAAAATATATAGTGTTCAGATTCAAAAATTTAAAGCAGAAAATATAGTAGAAAGATTAGTTGAAAATAAAGAAAAATCGGAGATAAAATTTAAAAATAATGAAATTAAAAAATTTGATAAAGATATTTCTCAAAATATGAGAGAACCATTTATAGAATATATGTCTTATATTTTAAAAAGATATGGAAAAAAAGGTTATAGTTATTTGAAAGCATTAGAGGAAACAGTCGAAATGGCTGGTACTACAGTATCTGAAGTAATAAAAAAGGAGCATTTTGATATTGCGGTAAAAAAGGTGTCTATAGGGAATTGTGTTACAAGTATAAAAAAGATTCAAAGAATTAATTTTTTAGAGATTTTTGAAAAAATAAATGGTGTTGAAGTTATTCTAAAAAAAGATCCTGCAAATGTATATGAAAAAATGGATAGTAAAACAAAGGAATATTATAGGAATAAAATAAAGGAAATATCTAAAAAAACAAAAATATCTGAAATCTATATTTCAAGAAAAATGCTAGAATTAGCGGAAAAAAATAAAGAAGAAAAGATAAAAAGCCATATTGGATATTATTTGATAGATAAAGGAATAAACGAATTATATAATTCTATTAAATATAAGCCACCAATAAATATTAATGAAAATAGCAAGGTTAAAATTTATATAACTGCAATGTTAACTATTAGTTTAGCATTTTCAATGATATTGGCGAAATTAGTAAATATACACAGCTTAAAATTATATATTTTAAGTGTTATTTTGCTATTTATACCAGCTTCAGAATTTGTAATTCAATTAATACAGTATATTTTAGGAAAATTTGTAAAGCCAAAAATGATTCCTAAATTAGATTTTTCAGAAGGAATAGATACAGAAAATAAAACTATGGTAGTTATACCTACTATTTTAAAATCGAAAGAAAAAGTACAAGAATTAATGCGAAAATTAGAAGTGTATTATTTAGCTAATAAATCTTCAAATATATATTTTACATTATTAGGCGATTGTTCAGAAAGTAAAAATGAAGAAGAAGATTTTGATAAAGGAGTTATTTCAGAAGGGCAAAATCAAATAAAAGTATTAAATGAAAAATACAAAGCAGAAGAAAATGACTTACCTATTTTTAATTTTATATATAGAAAAAGATTTTGGAATGAAAAAGAAAATTCATATCTTGGTTGGGAAAGAAAAAGGGGTATGCTAACACAGTTTAACCAATATTTATTGGGAAGTTTAGAAAATCCTTTTAGAATAAATACAATAGAGGATTGTAATAAAAAAGAGAAAACTAAAGAAATAAAATATATTATAACTTTAGATGCAGATACAGACTTAATTTTAAATTCTGCATTTGAACTAGTTGGAGCAATGGCACATATTTTAAATGAGCCAATTATAGATAAAGAAAAAAATATTGTAAAAAGAGGTTATGGAATAATACAGCCTAGAGTTGGAATTAATTTAGATATTAGTTATAAAACTTTATTTACAAAAATATTTGCGGGTTCTGGAGGAATTGATAGTTATACTAATGCAATTTCAGATATATACCAAGATAATTTTAAAGAGGGAATTTTTACAGGAAAAGGAATTTATAATTTAAAAGTTTATGAAGAAGTATTAAATGGGCAAATACCAGAAAATACTGTTTTAAGCCATGACCTTTTAGAAGGTTGTTATTTAAGATGTGGACTAGCATCAGATATTCTATTAATGGATGGATATCCAACAAAATATAATAGTTTTATGAATAGGCTTGCAAGATGGATTAGAGGAGATTGGCAAATAACAAAATGGGCATGTAAAAAAAGCCAGTTAAATTTGCTATCTAAATATAAAATATTAGATAATTTAAGAAGGAGTCTATTAGAAATAAGTATAATAGTTGCAATAACATATATTAGTATAATTGGAATTTTTTATCAAAAAAATATATCTCCAATAAACTTGGTATTAATAACAATTCTTGGTTTTCCTTATATTTTAGAAATTTTAAATTATCTAATATTCAAAAAAGAGGGAGAACAAAAGCAAAAAACATTTAGCCCCAAAATTTCTGGAATAAGAGGAGCATTTATAAGAGGAATATTAACAATAGGATGTCTTCCATATAAAGCATTTATTTCTATAAAATCAATTTTCAAAACTCTATATAGAAAATATATATCACATAAGCATTTGCTAGAATGGACAACATCAGAAGAAGCTGAAAGACAAGCAAAATCAAGCCTTGCTGCATATTACAATTTAATGAGTATAAATGTATTATCAGCAGTAATAGCAATAGGTTTAGGAGGATTAAAAGAAAATTTTTTATGTATATTGTTAGGAATTTTATGGATTTTAACTCCTACTATAATGTGGTATATAAGTAAAGATATAAAAAAGAAAACGGCAATTCAAAAACTGGAAAATCAAGATAAAAAATATGTTATGGAAATAGGAAAGAAAACGTGGGAATTTTTTAGTCAGTATTTGACTAAAGAAAACAACTATTTAATAACAGATAATTATCAAGAAGATAGAAAGGAAAAAATAGTCCCAAGAACATCTTCAACAAATATTGGGTTATCATTACTTGCTGTTATTTCGGCATATGACTTGAAATATATCAATTTAGATGAATGTTTAGAAATGCTAGTAAATATTATAAAAACAATAGAACAATTGCCGAAATGGAATGGACATTTATATAATTGGTATAATATTAAAACAAAAGAACCACTAATTCCAAGATATATATCAACAGTAGATAGTGGGAATTTAATAGGATATTTATATGTAACTAAAGCATTTTTAGAGGAAATAAGTGAAAGATACAAATCAAATATCAATCCAAAAAACAAATTAGAGAAGAATAATGAAACAGATAAATCAAACAAATATATTATTTTAAAAAATGAAGGAATTGAAAAAGAAAATTTAGAGGAAAGAAAAATTTATAATGATAATATAATTAATAAAATAGATGATTCAATAGTTATTTTAAATAAAATAATAGAAAATACTAATTTTTCTTTATTATATAATAATGAGCAACAAATTTTTTCTATAGGTTTTAATATAGAAGAAAATAAATTAACAGATTCGTATTATGATTTATTAGCTTCAGAAGCAAGACAAGCTAGTTTTGTGGCAATAAGTAAAAAAGATATACCAGCAAAACATTGGAATTCATTAAGTAGAACACTAACAACTCTTGGAAAATATAAAGGGCTTATTTCATGGTCTGGTACTGCATTTGAATATTTAATGCCAAATATAAATATGCCAAAATATGAGGGGAGCTTGCTTGATGAATCGTGCAAGTTTATGATTAAAAGTCAAATGGAATATGCAAGTAAGCTGAATATACCATGGGGAATTTCGGAAGCGGCATTTAATTTAAAAGACTTACATGCTAATTATCAGTATAAAGCCTTTGGAATACCATGGTTAGGACTAAAAAGAGGATTAGCAGATGAAATGGTAGTTTCTAGTTATGGAGGAATTTTAGCAATAAATGAATTTCCAAAAGAAGAAGTACAAAATCTAAAAAGTCTTGAACAAGAAGGAATGTATGGAAAATATGGATTTTATGAATCAATTGATTATACTCCTGAAAGAGTAGAAAAAGGAAAAACCTCTGCAGTAGTAAAAACATATATGGCTCATCACCAAGGACTTATATTATTATCTATAAATAATTTATTTAATAATAATATTTTACAAAAAAGATTTATGAAAAATCCAGAAATAGAAGCATGTTCTGTTTTATTACAAGAAACTATGCCTGAAACATTTATTATAACAAAAGAAAATAAAGAAAAAGTAGAAAAATTAAAATATAAAGATTATGAAAATTATACACAAAGAACTTATAAAAAGATTGATAATAGGATAATTACAGGAAATGTAATATCTAATAATAATTACATTATAGCAATGAATCAAAAAGGAGAAGGTGTAAGTAAATATAAAGACTATTATATAAATAGATTTAAGCCAACAGATGATTATAGTCAGGGGATATTTTTCACTTTTAAAAGTATTAAAAATAAAAATATATGGAGTTCAAATTATTGTTGGAGTAATAGCAAAGAAGAGCAATATCAAATAAGTTTTATGCCTGATAAAGATGAACAAGAAATAATAAATGGAAATATAAAAACTAAAATTATTACAACAGTTGCATCAAATGAACCAGTAGAATTACGAAGAATAGTTTTAGAAAATAGAGGAATAGAAGAAGAAATAATAGAAATAACTTCATGTTTTGAACCAGTATTATCAAAGAAAGAACAAGATTATGCACATCCTGCATTTAATAACTTATTTTTAGTTACAGAATTTGATGAAGAAACAAATAGTTTAATTGTAAAAAGAAAAAATAGAGAAAATAACAATCAAAATTTATATTTAGCAGCTAACTTATCCACAAATAGTGAAACAATTGGGGATTTAGAATATGAAATAGATGAAGAAAAGTTTATTCGGAAGAGGAAATTTAGGAATACCCAAAACAATTTTAAATTCTAAACCATTATCAAAAAAAATAGGGCTCGTAACAGAACCAATTATAGCATTAAAAAGAACTATAAAAATAAAGCCACAAGATGAAGTTATTTTAGATTTTGTTGTAGCAGTTAATGAAGAAAAAGAAAATGTAATTGAAAATGTAAAAAAATATATATCTAAGGAAAATGTGAAAAAAGAAATTGAATTATCGAAAGCAAGAGTGGAAGCGGAAAGCAGATATTTAGGAATAAAAGGTAGTGAAATTGAAATATACCAAAAAATATTATCTTATATAATTTTTGACAATTCTGTAAGAAGCATTAGATTAAATAATATTAAACAAACAGCAAATTATAAACAGAGCGAATTATGGAAATATGGAATTTCTGGAGATTTACCAATTATTTTAATAAAAATAAAAGATGTAAATGATAATTATGTGATAAAAGATGTACTAAAAGCCTATGAATTTTTTAGAACTAAAAATATTGAAACAGAGATTGTAATTTTAGATGAAGAAAAACATAGTTATGAAAATTATGTTAAATCTGAAATAGAAGGTTCAATTTTAAACCAGCAAATGGCATATTTAAAAAATATTAAAGGTGGAATTTTTACTTTATCTAAAAGTGAAATTGATAAAAATGATATAGAATTATTAGAGTTCATTTCAGCAATTATAGTAGATAGTGGTAAAGGTGGACTTAAAAATAATATAAAAGAACTTGAAGACGAATATCTAGAAAAGTACACAAAAGAAGAAATAGAAGAAAAGCCTCAGATAATTATAGATGAGGATAATGATGATATTGATATATTAGAAAATAAAGAAAAAATAAAATATTATAATGAATATGGTGGATTTTCGGCAGATGGTAAGGAATATTTAATAAAAATAAATAAAGAAAATAGATTACCAACTGTATGGAGCCACATAATGGCAAATGAGAAATTTGGAACAATATTGACAGAAAATATGGGAGGATATAGTTGGTATAGAAATAGTAGATTAAATAGAGTTACTAGTTGGGCCAATAATCCAGTTTATGATATTCCATCAGAGATTATATATATAAAAGATATAGAAAACAAAAGGAGTTGGTCACTAGGTTTAAATCCTAAGCCAGACAATAAAAATTACAATATAATTTATGGATTTGGATATTGTAAATATATTCACAAGTGTGATGGAATCGAACAAGAATTAGAAATATTTGTTCCAAAACAAGATAGCTGTAAAATTGGAATTTTAAAATTCAAAAATACAACTATGACAAAAAAGAAATTAAAAATATATTATTATATAAAACCAGTAATTGGAGAAGATGAAATAAAATCTAACGGAAATATATCAGTTGACTTTGATAGGAATAATAATGTTTTACACTCAAAAAATTTATATAGAGAAGAAATGGAAAATACAATAATATATACTTCATGTAGTGAAAAAATAAACTCATATACAGGTGATAAAAATTCTTTTTTGGGATTAGAAGGAATATCAAACCCTATAGGGTTAAAAAACACATCTTTAAAGAATAAAAATTCCTTAGGAAAAAATGCATGTATGGTATATGAAGTAGAAGTAGAACTAGAAAGCTTTGAAAATAAGGAGATTTCTATTATTTTAGGGGCAGAAGATAGTTTAATTGATTGTAAAAATATTGCGTATAAGTACAGTAAAGTTCAAAATTGTAAACAAGAATTAGAAATCATAAAGTCATATTGGAAAGAATTATTAGGAAGATTACAAGTATATACTCCATTAGAATCAACAAATATAATTTTAAATGGATGGCTACAATATCAAACTATAAGTAGTAGGCTTTTAGGCAAAAGCGGATATTATCAATCAGGAGGAGCATTTGGATTTAGGGATCAATTACAAGATACTTTAGGACTAAAATATATAGAACCTAATATGTTAAAAAGACAAATATTAAAACATGCAAAACATCAATTTATAGAAGGTGATGTAGAACATTGGTGGCATGAGGAAACGCAAAGAGGGATAAGAACAAGATTTTCAGATGATTTATTGTGGCTACCTTATGTAACTTTGGAATATATAAACTGCACAGCAGATAAAAGCATCTTAGATATAGAAGTACCATATTTACAAGGAGAAATATTACAAGAAAATAAAGATGAAAAGTATGACAAATATAAAGAATCTAATATAAGTGAAAGTATTTATAAGCATTGTATAAAAGCAATTGAAAAAAGTTTAAACTTCGGAGAACATGGAATACCTAAAATAGGTTCTGGAGATTGGAACGATGGATTTAGTACAGTTGGAAATAAAGGCAGGGGTGAAAGTGTATGGTTAGGATTTTTCTTATATAAGATTTTAGAAAAATTTATACCTATTTGTTATAAAAAACAAGATAATATTTTAGCACAAAAATACGAAAATGTAAAAAATGAACTTAAGAAAAATTTGAATAATAATTGCTGGGATGGCAGATGGTTTAGAAGAGCTTTTATGGATAATGGCAAGATGCTTGGAAGTATGGAAAATGATGAGTGTAGAATAGATAGCATAGCTCAAAGTTGGAGTATTATTTCAAATGCAGGAGATAATGATAAAAAATTTATTTCTATGGAAAGCTTAGAAAATCATTTGGTGGATAGAGAAAACGGTATTATAAAATTGCTAGATCCTCCATTTGAAAAAGGAAAACTAGAACCTGGTTATATTAAAGCATATTTGCCTGGTGTAAGAGAAAATGGTGGACAGTATACACATGCAAGTTGTTGGGTAATTATTGCAGAAAGTATGTTAGGATTTGGAGATAAAGCATTAGAATTATATAGAATGATAAATCCAATAGAACATTCTAGAACAAAAGAAGCATGCCAAAAGTATAAAGTTGAGCCTTATGTTATAGCTGCAGATATTTATGGAGCAAGTAATTTAGCAGGAAGAGGCGGGTGGACTTGGTATACTGGTTCAAGTAGTTGGTATTATAAAGCAGGAATTGAATATATTTTAGGATTAAAAATAGAAACAGGCTATCTAAAAATTGAGCCATGTATTCCAAAAGAATGGAAAGAATATCAAATTCAATATAGATGGAAAGAAAGTATTTATAATATTAAAGTTAAAAATCCAAATGGAAAAAATTCATTTGAAGAAGAAAATAGTAAAATACTTTTAAATGGCAATGTATCTAAAAATTGTTTTAAACTAGATGATGGAAGAAATATTTATAATATTGAAGTTATATTGTAATTTTAGGCCATAGTTCAGTAATACCATATCTATAAGTCTGAGCAGGCAAACCAAGGCGTAGCCTGTTCTACAATAGAAAAGTCAGTATGACTTTCCTATTGTAGAACAAATCGGAAAGCTAATGAATTTGTAGTATGTTATTTTAAACTATAAATTCTAATTAGCAACAACTTTAAATTAGTAAAGCTTTCCGTAAATTTGTTCTGCACGAATTTTTTCTCAAGAAAAAATTCTGCGCAACGCATAGAGCGAAGCTTTTTTAATGCAATAGGAAAGTGTTACTTTCCTATTGTATTAAAAAAATGTTTAAACCATTTTATAATTTTTGTAAAAATCGAATCTTTATCATCTAATATAACAATAGATTTTTCATCTATTGTTAATTTTCTGTTCTTATCTTTAAATATACTATTTGAATTATATTTTTTATTTTTTTCATGTTCTAGGTTTTGTTGGTTTTGTTTTAATAAATTTTCTAAAATTTCTTTTTGTCTTTGAGTTGCAAAATAATCTCTAAATAAAGAAATTAAAATTGAATTTGCTTCTTTAGAAATATTTTGATTTAATAAATCCATTTTAGGATCAATCTTATATATATAATCTTTATCCATATTATTTTTAAAAAATTCTATTTTTTCAATGGGTATTTTAGAATATTCTTCTTTTGGAAAATAACTTATTATTTCAATAACTTCGTTATAAGCTCTAGTATATTTATTTGCCATATTTAAAATCCCTTTCTAAAATCTTCTTTTGTTGTGGATGTTTGAAGTTGTTCAGCATAATCTGATTTATTTACATCTTCAAATGTTACTCCATTATTTAGCGCATTTTTAACAACAGATTCCATAGTTATTTTTCCGTTCATTTTTTCCATATTCATTATTATCTCTTTATCACTTAATGCTTTTTCTGCTTTTTGAGCTTCTTCTGGTGAAAAATATTGATAACCATCTACATATAATGAAATTTTATTTTGAGTTGTATCTGTACAATACATATTTATTGCATCGAACGTTTTTTCTAAGCGTTCTCTTACTTTCATTGTATCATTTTTAGCACTCTCTAAATATACTCTGTTTTTTAGTTGAGTATCATAACTCTCATCTATTTGATCTAATAGTTGAGCTTCAAATTGAGAAATTTTTCTTGCTCCACCATAATTTAAATTATCATCTATTTCTTTTTGTAATTCTCTCAATTTTTTTCCTTCTGAAGCTTGTTGCATAATATCATTAAAGTCGCTGGTAAGCTGACCGAGCTGTTATTGGTATAAAACTATAACTTTGAGAATTCAATATAGAATTTTCTAATGCTTTACTTAACGCACTTGACAAACATGCTGACATAGCCTTTCCAGAAAATATATATTTTTTTAAGCTATGATCTCCATCTCCGTTAAATAAATATGCAATTTCATTATTTGAATATTCAAAACTACTTTCTCCAATTTTGGATTCTTGAACTTTTTTTCTTTGACTTAAAGTAACATTATCATTCACTTCTGAATCATTAATATCATTAAATGAAATGCAAGTTGACTTTTGTGTACCTCTTAATAGATTTGTTGAAAATGGAAACATACACATTTGAGATTGAATTTTTTCACATTCCTCATCAGTATATCCTAACTCTTGCATTAGACTTAGCATTTTTTTTTCGATGTTTTGAATCACTGAAGCTCCAGAACAATAACTCATCATATTAACATTTCTCATATTTTTCATTGCTTGGATACAATCTATTTTTGTTCCTTTATTGGAAACTAAGGGTAAAAAATACTGAGTTATAAAGGCTTCAATTCTCTCATCTTCTGTCATTTTACTACCTAGATTATTACTAGATAACTGTAACATTGACAAAAATTTAACTGGAAAATCATTTAAAATAAAACCCGCATTTATATTTCCACGTATTCTCATTCTTGCCATTTCCATACATCGTTTTGTAGTTCCAAAAACATTTTGTTCAATACCTATGTCACCAGCTGAAATACATAACAAACAAGGTCCATCTAAAAATGGATTTTCTTTTTTGTCTAATTCCCTTTGACCATATAAATTTTGTTGACTTTTTGGTATTGCTTCATATAATTTATACATATATTACCTCCTTTTGTATTTTTGATATAATATTTAAAATATATTATCTTTATTATATATAAAGCCTACAAAAAAAACAATATATTTAACAGAAATGACACATTAATTCAATAAACGTAATAATTTTGCAAAGTTTTTAAATTATTGAAAATTCACACTCGTTC
This sequence comes from uncultured Clostridium sp., assembly GCA_946409935.1. Lineage (GTDB taxonomy): Bacteria > Bacillota > Clostridia > TANB77 > CAG-508 > CAG-269. The sequence continues at coordinate 61,343 of CAMJYG010000003.1, forward strand.
ATGAAAAGAAAAAGGATATGTAGATGTTATTTTAAAATATAAAATAGATACTAAAGAAATTATAGAAAGTTTGGTATAACATAAAAAAATTACGAAAAAGTTCTGCAAACGGAAAAAATTCGTAATGAAAAACAATATTATTCTTAAAAAGTGTCGAACAAAATGGTTAAAAAGTGTCGACTGAAAAATTTGAAAACATATAAAATACTCAAAATTTGCACAACAAAATAGTCAAAAAATGCACAATACATATTCAATAAATTTATAAAACTCCAATAACATTTGACAAATAGCGAAAAAATACTAAAATATTACTAGAATATGAATAAAATGAAAAAATAATCATAAAATAGTAATAAAGAGGTGAAAAAAATGAATTGCTATAATATGGTGTTAGAATATATAAATAAGAATGAAAAAGGAATACCAATTTTTATTGAAGAAATCAAAGAATACATTATTAAATTCTATAATGAAAAAGATAAAGAAAAGGTTTTTAATAATGTTAAAGCAATTTTAAATAGAATGAATAAAGAAGGTATTATAGAAACAGCATATAAAGGTATTTATTATATTCCGAATGAAAACATATTTGGAAAGATGCTATTAGGAAATAGACAAATTATTCAATATAAATATATAATGGACAAAGATGGAAATATTAAAGGATATGTTACTGGAGCAAAACTTTTTAATGAGGCTCACTTAACTACACAAGTTCCAAACATTATAGATATTGCAACAAATGAATGTAAGAACTTTAATAAATATGAAAACAAAAACCTAAATGTTATAATTAGAAAACCAAAAATCGAGATAAACAATGTGAATTATAAGTATCTACAATTATTTGACTTAATAGAGAACAAAGACAATATAGGAATTGAAGTAGATAATCCAGATGAAATAATCTATAATTTCATTGAAGAAAACAATTTAGATTTTGAAAAGATAATTAAATATGCTATGGATACAAAAAGTAGAACTGTTATTAATAAAATACTTGTCCTAGCAAGATAGGTTTACAGTTAAAAAATAATTGGACAATTTCGTTTTTAAACTTCACATCAGCAATCCTCAACGTGCAAAAAGCACGCCTGCGGTTGCTTCGCTTGTTTGCCTAGAAATTGCCTCAATTCTTTGCGAGCAGGAAGTGATTACAAACAACAATACACCTATAAAATATTGATACTCTTAATTTAGCTGTTAGCGAGGAACGGCAAGCATTAAAAATGATTACGAAAAATTTCCGTAAACGGAAAAAATTCGTAATGAACATATTTGAATCTGCATATAACGCTTGACTATCTGCACATAAAATAATAAAATATATGCAGATAAAGAAAGGATATATGCATATAAAATTTAAAATAATATGCAGAAAGTGAGAATTAGAATGAAAAAATTTGATTATTCTTTTTTAGATAATGGATTATTACCTGCTAATTTAATAAATATAACAGGAACAATTTATTCATTAAAAATGGGAGCAAAAATTAGACAGGATGAATATGAAAAGATATTTACAGAATTAGAGAAAATAGCTATTGTCCAATCTGTTAAAAGTTCAAATGCTATAGAGGGAATTGTAACTAGCGATGAGCGTATAGAAGAAATAGTAAACCAAAATAGTAAACCATTAAATCATAATGAAAATGAAATTGCAGGATATAGAGATG
>CAMJYG010000004.1 GCA_946409935.1 uncultured Clostridium sp.
TATTAAAATGTCTCCAAAACCGCCTGTGAGGGTTCGAGTCCTTCTACCCCTGCCATAAAATAAAAGCTTGGATTATAAATGATCTTAAGCTTTTGTTTTTTATATATAAGCTTTTTATCTTCCCAATAAGCTAAGAAACTTGAAATCAAAATAAAATTTTTTAATTTTTACTTAAATGGTTACAAATCACAGCTAATAAAACTTTAAACCTGCGCTAGCAATTACTAGTTATCAATAAATTATTATGGGTCACCCAGATAATTGGTTATAAAATCTTCCATGAATTTCGAAAATAGAAAAGAGGCGATTTTAATTTTCAAATATTTAAATTTTTCATTTTCTTTAGTAATCATTTTATCTATATTTATTTCAGTATTTTTTCTTCCAGTTATTAATTCAAATTCCATTTCAGACTACAACATTCAAAATCCAGAAATTATTACTTTTAATGCAAACGGTTTTGTATGGCCTATACCAGGATATACAAAAATAAGCTCTCCATTTGGTAAAAGAACATCCCCTACTGCTGGCGCTTCAAGTTTTCACCATGGATGTGATATTCCTGCACCCCCTGGTACTAAATTTATTGCAATTTCTGATGGAATTATAACTTTTAGACAATTTCTTGGAGCTGGTGGCTATACCATAACCTTATCTTTTTCCAATTTTAAAGTTTCATATTGTCATTGTGATCCTAACTTTATTGTATCTGTGGGTGATACTGTTAAAAAAGGTCAAGTAATACGGCTGTGTGGGTCCTAAAAATGTTTACGGCGTACCAGGAAATCAGTATCGTGATTCAGACGGAAATCCAACTAATGGAGCAACGACTGGTCCTCATTTACATCTTGGTTTTAGAATAGACAATTCTTATGTGAATCCTTTAGACTACTTTTAATTGTTTTTTCGATTTGTACAAAATTTTTCACTTTCATTTGTGTAGCTACTTTAGAAGCTTCATAAGGTTTCCTATTGTATAAAAAAAGAACTAACAAATTACATAGTATATCTTATCTGTAGCTCAATACTTCGCACAGCTAAGAAATCTATAAAGCAAAGCTTTAAGAATTTGTAACGTTCGCATATTTAATTTTTACGGAAATTGCTTCTTAAAATTGCAATTTCCTAGAACTTAAAAAAAGAAGTAATATTTCCTTAATATCACTTCTCTCTAATTATAATTACTTACATATCTTCATTATCTTCTTCATCTTTGCAACTTGAACATCCATGACAATGACCAGAACATCCATCTGATTCTTCGTCTTCTATATCTCCTGTCCAATCTAATTCAATAGTATTATTACATTCTGGACATTGAACTTCAGATTTATTTTCATCAACATCTATTACAAACTCATAATTGCAGTATGGACAAATTATCTCAAAATCAAATCCATCTTCTACATATATATCTTTTTCTATATTATCAATAATTTTCTCCATTTTCTCCATTTTTTCGGTCATAAGTTTTTGTGCATCTTCAAGTCTTTCAATTTCATCCTTTTTATATTCTAGAATATTGTCCATTTGTTCAATAACACTATCTACAAACTTTGTAAATCTCTCTTTTACATATTCCAAATCTTCTTTATTTTTTATATTTTTTTCTATATCATCTAAAAAACTTTTGTACTCGTTTTTTAAGATTGCCATATTTAAAATCCTTCCTTTCTTAAAATACAAATTAGTTTAAAAATGTAAGTTAAACTCTTTCCATATATTCACATGTTCTTGTGTCTATTCTTAAAATATCACCAATATTTACAAATAATGGAACCTGTATTTCTAGACCTGTTTCTAATTTTGCTGGTTTACCAGATGTTGTTGTTGTATTTCCACTAAATCCAGGTTCTGTATATGTAACTTCTAATTCTACAAATGTTGGTGGTTCTACAGCAAAAACACTTCCTTTATATGAAAGCATTGTAACCTCCATGTTTTCTTTTAAATATTTTAAGCAATCACCTAATTGTTCTTCATTTAAAGGCATTTGGTCATAAGTTTCATTATCCATGAAATAATATAAACCTCCATCATTGTATAAATATTGCATTGCTTTTTTCTCAATTTCTGCTGCTGGAAATTTATCTGATGGGTTAAATGTTTTTTCTAAAGTTGCTCCTGTTATAACATTTTTTAACTTTGTTCTTACAAACGCTGAACCCTTTCCTGGTTTTACATGTTGAAATTCAACTATTCTATATACATTTCCTTCCATTTCAAATGTTGTTCCATTTCTAAAATCTCCTGCTGAATATACTGATGCCATAATATTTCTCCTTTCAAAATTCATTTATTTCTCATATTTTTATAAACTTTCTTTATTTTACTATAAAATTCCATAAAAATCAAGTATTTTTAGTTTTTTTCCAGTTAGTCCGTTACAATTTGGTTACTATTCACAGCTAATAAAACTTTAAGCCCGCGCCAGCAATTACTATATATTTTTTTAGGAGGCAACCCAAGCGGTTATCGCTTGGAGGTGCCTGAAAAATTATATAGTCATTGCGCTAGGCAAGGCACACTATTTTAAAAGCTGTGAATTGTAACATTATTCCTTCATATTATAATTTTTCTCATAATTTATTATAATTATACCATCTATTTTAATTCTGCCATATTCTTTTTCAAATCCTCTAATGCAATTTTTCTATGACTCAAATTATTTTTTTCTTCTGGTAATAATTCTCCATAAGTTTTTCCACATTCTATCTCAAATATTGGATCAAATCCAAATCCATTTTTCCCTCTAGGTTGCTTAGTTATTTTCCCCTTTATTTCTCCTTTTCCAGTTATTATATTTCCTCTATAGTAATATGTAATTACGCACTTTACTTTTGCAGTTCTTTGTTCATCCTGTAAATCCTTCATTTTTTCTAATATTGCTGAATTTCTTTGTTCTGATGTTGCATCCCCTCCTAAAAATCTTGCAGTATATACTCCAGGCCAACCGGTAAAGTGCATCTATACATAAACCGCTATCATCTGCTATGCATGGCATATCTATAATTTCTGATATTTCTTTAGCTTTTTTTAAAGAATTTCCTTCAAAAGTTTCTTCATTTTCTTCAACTTCAATTTCACAATTGACATCTTTTAATGTTAATAATTCATAATCTTTTAAAATTTCTTTAATTTCCTTTATTTTTGATTTATTATTTGTTGCAACAACTATTTTATCCATTTTTAATATCATTCCTTTCTTGCTTTGTTCAAAGACACGCATAGAATTTGAAAAAAATGCTAATTATTTTTCAAACTTCTTTTTCTGTAAAGTATCAATTTGTTTTAAAAGAATTTAATTTTATACACTAATATCATTAAATCTCTTTACACCTTTTTTGTTTAAGTATAATAGTAAAATTAAATATAAAACAAAATAAATACCAATTCCAACAAGAAGAATTAAATCTACAGAAAATTTAATACTAGCAAAAACAAGCATTACAAATAAAGTAATCATTGCTAATATTAAACCTATACTTACAGCTAGGAAAGAGCTCATACTATGTTTAACTACCTCTGTATCATTTTCTGCATTCATTTTGGGATGTTTTAAATTTATTATCAAGCCAATTGTTCCTGATACTAGTGGTAATATTATGGAAGCAATTAATATTTCAATTATTTTTATTAAACTAAATTTGAAAGTAATAAAAATAATAACATCACCAATTAATATAAATGGAAGCATTATAAGTACAGCAGTTAATATTTTTCCTTTTATAATTGTAATTGGTTTTATTGGTAGGCTTTTTAATATTTCAAATGATTTTCCTTCTAAAGAAATCATAGAACTTGATATAGATGATAGTAGAGAAGCAAAACATATAAATCCAAATAATATTACAGGTATATATAAATTTACATCATTAATAAATACTGATATATCTTTTCCAAGCATTGAATTTGCTGTTTCTTCAAACTTAAAAGCTCCAAATATACAACCTACCATAAATAGTACCAATCCAAATGCCGAATTGATAACAAATACAGGTGAATTTATAAATCTTTTAAATTCCTTTTTTATAATTGATTTTATCGGATTATTTACAATAATTTTATAATTACTTTTTTTGGATTTTGTCCTTACCGTCTTAACTTGAGAATTAGTTCTAAAATAGATTTTGCTTAAAAATGCTATAGAAAATATTAAAATGAATAAATGTACCATAATAAATACTAATAACTCTTTTACATTAAATTCAGTAATTAGTTTAATATAAGCATTTGCAGGATAGTAATTAGAACATATTATATTGTTTATATTAGTTGCATTTTCTGCAATTGTACCCATTAAATTTTGCATATTTGATGAACCAAAAAATATTATTAATAGCATTGCGGTTGTAATAATTATTTGAGCAATATTTTTAAATCTAAATTTTGAAGAAAATGCAGATGATATCCCACCTATAATACATGAAATTACAATTGGTATAATTGGTAATAATAAAATAGCTATAAATGAAACTATATAATACGTTATATCAACTTTTACATATACGCTATACGCAAACATTGCAGGTACTAGGAATATTGAATTATATAATAATTCAAAAACATAGTATTTGAAAATTCTAATAAATAAAATTGTTGATCTTTTTACAGGTAGAGATAATAGCAGATTATCATCTTTACAATTAAATAATAGATTGCTAGATTTGTATATTCCTTCAATTATTGTTAAAACAGTTGTAACACCTATAAATAAGGTTAATACTACATATTGTAAATTGTCTTCTGATAAAAATTGTATAATTCCACTGGCAAATGAAAAAATATAGCCAAAAAACATTAATACTAAAATTGCCGGAAACACTTTTTTTGATATTTTGCTTTGTTTTTTATTATTTGTTTTAAATAAATTCATGTTTTCTGTCATACATGCTTTAATCAATGATATTACTTTTTTCATAATTTATTTGTTTCCCTTCTTATAAAATACATATTTTATATAAGAACAAATCGGAAAGCTAATAAACTTGTAGTATGTTATTTTAAATTATAAATTCTAATTAGCAACAAATTATAAATAGTAAAGCTTTCCGTAAATTTGTTCCGTGCGAATTTTTTCGTAAGAAAAAGTTCTGTGCATTTGTATTATTTTTTAAGTTAGCCTTCTTATCATATAAAAAGAGCTTCGATCTAAGCGAAAATTATTTTTCTAATTCCAAAAATACTTTTTCTAAACTTTCGTCACCTTTTATTTCTTCCATACTTCCTACTTTTATTAATTCACCCTTTTTAATAATAGCAACTCTTGAACATAATTTTTCTGCAACATCTAAGATATGAGTTGAAAAGAAAATAGTTTTTCCTTGTTTTACCATTTCATTCATTATTTCTTTAATATCGAAAACTGCTTTGGGGTCTAATCCTACAAAAGGTTCATCCATGATTAATATTTTAGGATTATGTGCAAGTGCAGAAATTATAGCAATTTTCTGTTTCATACCATGTGAAAAAGAATTTATTGTATCATTTAAATTATTTTCAATTTCAAATAGTTTAGCATATTTTTCAATATTTTTTTCCCTTGTAGTATAATCTATTTCATACATATCACATATAAAATTGATAAAATCTATTGCTCTCATATTTTCATATAATTCTGGATTGTCTGGTACAAACGCCATCTGTTTTTTACATTCAATTGGATTTTTCTTTATTGATTTTCCATTTATTAAAATATCCCCTAAGTCGAAGTCATGTATCCCAACAATTGATTTTATTAGTGTTGTTTTACCAGCTCCATTATGACCAATAAATGCAAATATTTCTCCATCATTTACATTGAATGAAATATTTTTTAATGCAGATTTATCTCCATATTTTTTTGTGACATTTTTTATTTCTATCATGATTCACATTCTTCCTTTCTCGTATAATGCATTTTTTAAATTATATTTTAAATCTTTTACTTCATTGACTATAATAATATAATATTTCACATAAAAATTCAACTCTTCTATATTTTTTTGCAAAATAAAAAATCAATTGTAACACTACACACCAATTTTACGAATCTTCGTAGGAAGGGTGGTGATGTTTATGGTTAAAGTGATACTATTTTTTATAATATCCTTAATGTTATCTTTAACATTAAACGTTGCCTTGACAGCAGTTCTGTATAAGAACTGGGTTGATAAGCAACTACATAAATAAAAAAATAAACCATTCTGCTGTGCTGAGCTTAATGGTTTATTAAATCCTTAACTTGGCAAGACCACATATGTGGTTTGTCATTTCCTATATTTATTATACACAGATTACTTTAAAAAGTCAAATTATTTTTCTAATTAAATTCTATCCATAACATCAATTTCTAATATATTTAAACTAATTTTTATAACATTACCTATTGATTTTAATAATTGTAATCTCATACATTTTAGTTCTTCATTTTCTGCATTTAAAATCGAATAATCATGATAATAGTTAGAAAATGATTTAGTTAAATCATATACATAGTTGCATATCAAATTCGTTGCTAATTTTTCTGAAGCATTTGAAATGACATCCTTAAAGTTGTCTAATTTTTGAACTAAATTCATTCAACATCTAAAGTAGAACTTAAATACAAATCTACTAATCTTTTTTCTTGAACTTTTAGTTTTTCAATGGCTTTTTCTATTTCTTTAACTTCTTTACTTTTAGTAGAACTACAAGTAATTATTTCATTAGAATTATCATACATAAATCTAGTTAATTCATTTAAAATTCTTTTTAATTTATCTTCAATTTTATCTGAATTATAATGATAACCATAACCTTTGCAATTAGTGTTTTTACATCTTAAATGATAATAAATTTTAGTTTCATTCTTATACTTTTTAAATGATTCACTAGCAGCAAGTATCTCATTACATAATGGGCATTTTACTAATCCTGTAAATAAATGAATATGCTCTCCATAATTAGGATGTTTATTCTTTTCAAGATTTGTTCTTGTCGTATTCCAAGTAGTTATATCATAAATTTCCTCCTTTCATTAAATTTTGAAAAATATTAAAATATCTCTCATATGTTTCCTCACTCAAACGCCAAAAAACACCCTTAAAATTGAAAAAAATTAATATTTCTCATATGTTTCCTTAAAAAGAAGCCATTTTACGAAGTCTAATTTTAAATATTTATCTGATTGTTTCCTCACTTATATTTGCTAATTAAAGTCAAAAGTTGCATTTTGTTATTATTTTTTCAATTTCTTTTAAGTTGTATTTTTGCTTTCGTTCTTTAATATAAAAGGGGTTGCTACTAATTTCATTTACTTTATATTCTAGTATAGTAAGAGTAATAGGATATGTAATTAGATATTCAGTAGGTTCAATAAACTGTAAATTAGTATTTAGAAGAACTTTAACTTTTCCTTTTTTGGTTTTATAAGTAAAGTATTTAATAAGTTCTAGTAATTTAGTATTAGGTTTAAATTCTTCAATAGTTTTAAATTCAAGCATAAAAAAATGTCCTCCTTCCTAGAAAGAGAACATTATCTTTATATTTGTTTGAACAAGACTTCAAGTCTGACTACGGACAAAATAAAAACTTACGAACTTTAATTAGTCCATAAGTTGTCTTCAAATGGAGCGGGTAGCGAGAATCGAACTCGCGCAACAAGGTCGGAAGCATTGCATTCTGCCACTAAATTATACCCGCAAGTTATAAAATATAACCCCAAAAATCATTTGAACAACCTATTATAAATTTTATCATAGCAATAATTCAAATGCAAGCTATAGTTCTATTTTATTTCAAAAAAATAAGAATATTTTCACAAAATTTTCACATTTCTCTTGTATTATTATTCAAAATAATATAAAAATATATATTAATATTTATAATTTTATGAAAGGAATGTGATTAATAATGGAAGAAAATGAAAAGAGAGAGGAAAAATTTCAAAATTTTAAAGCAGTTCAAAATCCAAACAATTATCAAACATCTTTCACATCAGGAAAAAAACAAAACGAAAAAATAGGATTTGGCAAAAGCGTTGTGCTTCCTTTTTTTAGTGGGGTAGTTGGCTGTGCATTAGTGGTAGGAACATGTTTTGGAATTCCATCAATAAAAGAAAAAATATTAAATACTAATAATATCTCAAATAATTCTAATTCATCAAATCTAAATCAGGGATATGTATCTCAAACTTCTTTATCTAATTATTCAGATACTTCTATATATGCTGCTAACAAAATTTTACCTTCAATCGTTGGTATTAAAGTTGAATATAATGTAAATTCTTTAATATCTATGTTTGGAAGACAGTCTCAAACTTCAACGGCTACAGCAAGTGGTTCTGGAATAATTATTAGTGATGATGGGTATATTTTAACAAATAATCATATAGTTTCTACAAGCTCATCTGAATCTTTTTATGAAGTTTCAGAGGCTACTAAAGTAACTGTAACTTTATTTAATGATGACACAGAATATGAAGCCAAAATAATTGGTAAAGATGAGCAAACAGACTTAGCTGTTATAAAAATTGAAAAAACTGGACTTTCAAAAGCTGAATTTGCTGATTCAGATAATATTAAGGTTGGTGAATTTGCAATGGCTGTTGGTAACCCATTAGATATGCAAAGTAGTATTACATGTGGTGTAATAAGTGCTGTAAATAGAGAAATAACAGATTCGGATGGAAAAAAATTCACTTTAATTCAAACAGATGCTGCAATAAACTCTGGAAATAGTGGTGGTGCTTTAGTAAATAGCGAAGGTAAAGTAATTGGAATTAATACATTAAAACTTTATGGAACAGGTATAGAAGGTATGGGATTTGCTATTCCAATTAATTCAACAACAGATATAACTTCTCAATTGATACAATATAGCAAAGTAAAAAGACCTTATATAGGAATTTCTGGAATGGATTTAAGTGAACAAATTGCAAAAGCTAATAAATTGGTTGTTGGAATTTATATAAAATCAATTGATGACTTTTCAGCAGCTGAAAAAGCTGGTTTAAAACCTGGTGATGTTATAATAGAAGCAGATGGACAAAAAATATCTACAATGGATGAACTAAATAAAATTAAAAACACTCATAAAATTGGTGAAGAAATGACTGTTAAAATAAATAGAAATGGACAAGAAAAAGAATTAACTATTACTTTAGGAGAACAACCTTAAATTTTTCACTTACAGTTCACACAATGGACAAAATTAGTTGTTAAAATACAAACATAATCAGTAAAAAAAACTGATTTAAATTTAAAAACATCCCCTTTTATTTTCAAAAAACGATTTAGAATTAATTCTAAATCGTTTTTTAAATAATAATCATGTCCATTTCACTTGTGAATGTTTCATTTCCATAAGCATAAATAATATATAAAGCTTTATCTGTTAAATAAAATTCTTTTGAATTTTCTAATAAATATATATCTCTAGAAGCATCTCTACCATAAATATTATAGCCTAATTTTTTCAAGTCCTCTACTTTTTTTTGTTCTATTTCAATTTCATTTTTTATTTTATCTTGAGCATCTTGTTCATTAATATTTTTTATTTTTAAAACTTCCTCTAAACTTATTTCTTTATTATTTCTTAAATCATAATTATATGTTTGTATAATTACCCTTTGTGCACTTGTTCCTTCTTTCAAATTAGATCTAATTATTAGTGACAAAACATCAAATTCAATATTGGCTGTATATTCTACAGTATAAATTATGTTTTTATTTTGACTTTCTACAACACTTTCTGTTTTGCTTTTAAAAACATCTTCTATCTCTTTATTATATTTATCTATTATTTTACTATCAATATTAATTTGTGGAATATGAACTTCTATATCAAAACTGTCTACCTTGCTTTCTTTCTTTTCAATTCCTGTATAAACTAAGCTTTTATTTTTATCTTTTCTTTTTTCATTATTTTGTTCACTTACATTACTTATATTATTATTAAATATCTGTTCAAAATCTGATTTTAATAATTGTACTTCTTCTTCCGTTTTTTCATTATATTCTTTATTTTCTCCTATTCCTATTAATGTTGCTAAATCTGTTCTTGTATAAAATTGAACATAAAATGCAATTATTATAGAAATGATACAAAAAGATATAATCAATATATATATAATAATTTCTCTTTTCTTTAAAGCTTTTTCTTTTGGTAACGTTACATTCATTTTTAATTTCAATCCTTTCTCAAATTAATTTATCATTACTTGTCGACAGTTTAAATTTTAATACTTTCGATTTAAATATATTTAAGTATTCACTGCAGAAGCTTTTTTTATTATAACATTTAAAAAACTAATTATCAAGTACCTAAAATTACCCTGGTTACAGTTCAGTAACTATTGACTATTATGCATTTTTGAGGTATTATATTATAGATATTTTATATAGAAATGAGGAATTTAAAGTATGTTATGTTCAGAATGTAATGAAAACCCAGCAATACTTTTTTATAAGAAAATTGAAAATGGTAAAGAATCTTTAGATGGTTATTGTTATGATTGCGCAGTAAAAAAAGGTATTAATCCACTTGAAGTATTAGCAAAACAAAATGATATTCTTTCTAAAGATAAAATAAATTTAAATGATATGACAAAACAATTTGAAAGCATATTTAAAGATTTTGCTGAAAATATTAATATGGAAGATTTAGAAAATATTGAAGGTGCAATAACTTTTGAAAGTCCAGATGGAAACGCAGATGAAAATGCGCCTAAAATAGCTGGTGCAGCTATCCCATTAGGTTCAATTTTTTCTAACATATTTGGTGGTCAAAATAACTTTCATAAAGATGAGCAAGAAGAAGCTTCTAATTCTAGAAAAAAGGTAAAAGTTGAAAAAAAGAAAAATATAAAACAATCTAAAAAGAAAAAGTATTTAGATACTTATGGCACAAATCTTACAAATAAAGCCAAAAATAATGAAATAGATACTGTTATTGGTAGAGAAAAAGAAATACAAAGAATTGTACAAATTTTAAATAGACGTTCTAAAAATAATCCTTGCTTAATTGGAGAACCCGGTGTTGGTAAAACAGCTATTGCTCAAGGATTAGCAATAAAAATTGCTAACCAAAATGTTCCTGCTAAATTATTAAATAAAGAAGTTTATTTATTAGATATGACAGCTGTAATTGCAGGTACTCAATTTAGAGGACAGTTTGAATCAAGAATGAAAGGTATCATCGATGAATGCAAAGAATATGGAAATATTATTTTAGTAATTGATGAAATTCATAATATAATTGGTGCTGGTGATGGTGAACATTCTATGAATGCTGCCAATATATTAAAACCCGCATTATCTAATGGTGAAATACAATTAATTGGTACTACAACATTAAAAGAATATAGAAAATATATAGAAAAAGATTCTGCTTTAGAAAGAAGATTTCAACAAGTTTTAGTTGAAGAACCTAATATTGAGGATTCTATTGGAATATTGGAAGGTATAAAAAAATATTATGAAGAATATCATAAGGTAAAAATATCTTCGGATGTTATTCGTCAAACAGTAATAATGTCCGAAAAATATATTCATGATAGATTTTTACCTGATAAAGCAATTGATATATTAGATGAAGCATGTTCTAGAATCAACTTAGAGAATAAAGATTTATATAAATTAGAAATGCTAAAACAAGAATTAATTCAAGTTCAAGCACAAAAAGAAGAAGTTGTAGCTGCAGATTCAACTGAAGATTATCAGAAAGCAGCTGATTTAAAAACTCGCGAATGCCAGCTAATTGAGCAAATAGATAGCCTAAATAATAAAATGACATTAAAACAGCTATCTGTTCAAGATATAGCAAATGTTATAGAAAGTTGGACTAAAATTCCTGTTAAAAAAATAACAGAGGCTGAAACCCAAAAACTTTTAAATTTAGAAACAAATCTTCATAAAAGAATTATTGGTCAAGATGAAGCTGTGAGTAGTGTAGCAAGAGCTATAAGAAGAAATCGTGCAGGACTAAAAAGCACAAAAAGACCACCTTCTTTTATATTTGTTGGTCCTACTGGTGTAGGAAAAACTGAACTAGCTAAATCTTTGGCTTATGAAATGTTTGGAAGCGAAGATTCTATTATTAGAATAGATATGTCTGAATATATGGAAAGTCACTCTACATCTAAACTTATTGGTGCACCTCCAGGATATGTTGGTTATGATGATGCAGGACAACTTACAGACAAAGTAAAAAGAAAACCTTATTCAATAATTTTATTAGATGAAATTGAAAAAGCACATCCAGATGTATTTAATATATTATTGCAAGTATTAGATGACGGAAAATTAACAGACAGTCAAGGTAATACAGTAAGCTTTTCAAATACTATAATTATTATGACATCAAATGCAGGTTCAAATTTAAATAATAATTCTATTGGTTTTGGTGGTTCAACAATTAATAAAACTAAAGTTATAGACAGCTTAAAAAATGTATTTAGACCTGAGTTTTTAAATAGAATTGATGAAATAATTTCATTTGATTCTCTTAATAAAGAGCAATTATTACAAATTATTGATTTAATGTTAAAAGATACATTAAAATCATTAAAAGAAAAAGACATAAAAATGGAAATTACAGATGCAGCAAAAAATTTCATACTTGAAAAAGGAACAGATATAAAATTTGGTGCCAGACCTTTAAGAAGAGCAATTCAAAGACATTTAGAAGATGAATTATCTGAAATGATTTTACGTGGACAAATTTTAGATGGTCAAACTGTTCTTGTAGATTATGAAAGTGATAAATTAAAATTTGAAGTAAAATAGGAGAAAAATATGTTAAAATACCTACCAAATACTTTAACTATTATTAGATTTTTATTGATACCATTAATTATTTTTTATATTTTTACAGGCAATTATATTTTAGCATTTATATTTTTTACTTTATCTGGTATTACCGATATAGCTGATGGATTTATTGCAAGAAAATTTAATTTTATATCCAATTTTGGTAAACTAATGGATCCATTAGCTGATAAATTAACTCAGATAGCCACCTTAACTTCCCTAGTTTTTACAAATATTATTCCTATTTGGATTTTAATAATTGTGCTATTAAAAGAATTTATTATGATTTGTGGTGCTTCTTTCCTTTATGGAAAAGATGTAGTTGTTTATAGTAAATGGTATGGAAAATTATCTACAGTTTTATTTTTTGTAGCAATTGTTATTTCACTTTTACTAAAACAATTCGAAGTATCTGGATTTTTAAGAAATTTAGATTTTGGTTTATATTGCTTAGCTTTAATTGCAACCTTATTTGCCTTAATTATGTATATTAAAGATTTATATAAAAAAGGTTTTATTGATAAGCAAGATTTAAAAAAAGAAGTTACTGTAGACAAAAAAGAAAAAAAGAAAAAATAAATTTGTTACTACGCAAAATTTTTATCTAGAAAATTTCTGTGCAATGCTTAGGACGAAGCCCTTTTTATACAATAGAAAAGTAACCCTTTCCTATTTGTATAAAATAAAACAAAACAGCCAACTAAGAACAAGTTGGCTGTTCGATATTCTGCACTTCTATTGTTTATATCCTATGCTTAAATACCCCCTGCATAGGATTCTTAATACAAACAATAGGTTTGATTTATTCGAAGCTATTGCTCCGAATAATGTTATTTTATCATATTTTTTTACATAATTCAACACTTTTTTACAAATTTTTCGTTTCTATTTTATTATTATATATTTTATCTAAAAATTCATCTGGATATGTATTATCTAAAAAAATATCCATTGAATTCTTAGGTTGAATATTTTTATGCCTTTCTTCTTCCCTATTTGCAGCTAAACATGAGATTGAAACATCAAAAGTCATAAACAGCATAAAGACAACAGTAAATATCCTTACACTTTTTATATATATAAGTGGCTCTATTTTTTCAAGCCAAGGATACACTATTTTTAGAAAAATAACAGCTATTATACCCCAATAAACACAATACAATAAACTAGTTCTTCCATTTAAATTCATAAATAGTTTACTGTATTCCCAAGAAATTGTTCCAAAAAATATTTCTTGAAAAAATGAACATAAATATTCTAATGCCCCTCCCATAATCATTCCATATCCAAATGCCTCTTTAGGTTCTTTTACTTTTGAAATAAGAATATAATATGCTACAGCTCCCATTCCATATACTTGTATAAATGGTCCATAAATAAGTCCTCTTCTAATTTCTAATGCTCTAGTATATACTAATGCATATAACATTTCTGCAAAAAATCCAAACACACTTCCAATAATAAATATCCAAAATATTTTGATTATATAATTTATTACTTTTTTATCTTTTACCTCTCTTTTCATCACATATTTCCCCATTTATTTTTATTGAATACATTATATAATAATTTTTAAAAAAAGAAAAGCTACTTATGAAAAAAATACTTTTATGTGTTATAATATAGTTGTAATTATATGTTTTTATGGAGGAAAAAATGCTTAGAATAAATAATATAAAAATAAGACAAGATATCTCTGATTCAGAAATATTAAAAATAGCACTAAAACAAAATCATATAAATAAAGATGATTTAATTAGTTGGCAAATAGCCAAAAAATCTATTGACGCTAGAAAAAAAGAGGATGTTCATTATTCCTACTCAATAAACCTAGAATTAAAAAATGAACATAAATATAAAAAGCTAGAAAAAGTAACAAAAATTGAAATGCCATCTATAATTATAAAAAATAATAATTTAACACAAACTGTAATAATTGGTGCAGGTCCTGCCGGTCTTTTTTCTGCTCTTACTTTAATAGAAAATGGAATTAAGCCAATTATAATTGAACAAGGACGGTTCTGTTGAAGATAGAAAAAAAGATATTGAGATTTTTCAAAAAACAGGAAAACTTAATGTTAATTCAAATGTTCAATTTGGTGAGGGTGGTTCTGGTACTTTTTCAGATGGAAAATTGACAACAGGAATAAATAGTCCCTACTGTCAAAAGGTCTTACAGCAATTTGTAAAATTCGGTGCGCCAAAACAAATTCTGTATCTTTCAAAACCTCATATTGGTACAGATAATTTAATAAATATTGTTAAAAATATTAGAGAATATATTATTTCAAATGGAGGAAAATTCTTATTTAACACAAAAGCTATTGATTTTAAGACTCAGAACAATAAAATTAAAGCCATTTATTTAAAAAATACACTAACAAAGGAATTTTCAGAAATACCGGCAGATAATATAATTTTAGCAATTGGTCATAGTTCTCGTGATACATTCGAAGTTTTATATAAACACGGATTTTTTATAGAAAAAAAGAATTTTTCAGTTGGTGTCCGTATAGAACATTTGCAAGAATGGATAAATACCGCTCAATATGGAAATATTACAAAATTAAAACTCCCTCCTGCAGAATATAAAATGGCCTATCATTCAAAAGAAAGTGGTCGTTCTTGTTATACATTTTGTATGTGTCCAGGTGGTAGTGTTATGGCATCTTCTAGCGAAAATAATACCATTGTAACAAATGGAATGAGTCATTTTTCAAGAAATGGCATTAATAGCAATGCTGCACTTCTAGTTAATATTACACCAGAAGATTTTGAAGAAGATTCTCCCCTATCTGGTATATATTTCCAAAAAAGGCTTGAAGAAAAGGCTTTTAAACTAGGCGGTTCAAATTATTTTGCTCCAATACAAAAAGTTTCTGACTTTTTGTATAATAAAAAATCAGAAACTATAGGTATTGTTAAGCCTTCTTATTTGCCCGGAACAACACTATCTAATTTACATGATATATTACCAAATTTTGTATCACAAACATTACAAGAAGGAATTTTATATTTTGATACAAAGCTTAAAGGCTTTGCTCATCCTGATAGTATATTAACCGGATTAGAAACAAGAAGTTCTTCTCCTGTTCGAATTTTAAGAAATGATAAAATGGTTTCAAATATAGATGGCGTATACCCTTGTGGAGAAGGTGCAGGATATGCAGGAGGTATAATGTCTGCAGCTGTTGATGGAATAAAATGTGCAATTGCTTTATTAATGAATCAAGCTTCACATTAATATGTTAATAGATTTGCGTTACAGTTCAGTAACTTAAAATTCCATTGTCCTGCTTAACGTGATTAATCACTTGTGCGGACTTCTAGATAGATTGTTACTGAACTATAATAGATTTGTTATACTCTGGAGACATTCTTCTTAATCTATCAACCGCTTCTTCTAAATTTTCTAGCAAATAATCTACATCTTCTTTAGTATTTTCTTCTCCAAATGTTACTCTTAATGAATTTCTTGCTAATTCATCAGATAATCCTATTTCTTTTAGTACATAAGAAGGTGATTCAGAACCAGATGAACATGCAGAACCGCTAGAAGTACAAATCCCTTTTGCATCTAAATTCAAAACTAAAGATTGGCCTTCAACAAATGAAAAGGAAAAATTACAATTTCCTGGCAGTCTATTTTCACAATTACCATTTAGTTTTACAAATTTAATTCTTTTTTGTACTTCTGATATAAAATAATTTCTTAATTTTTCTAAATGATTAATATGAGCTTGCATATTAGCACTTGCTAATTCGCAAGCTTTACCTAATCCTACTATTCCAGCAACATTTTCAGTCCCTGCTCTTTTATCTCTTTCTTGATGACCTCCATCCATAAATTTTTCAAATTTTATATCACTTTTCACATATAATGCACCTATTCCTTTTGGAGCATATAATTTATGTCCTGATAATGATAAAGAATCTATTCCCATTTTTTTAACATCTATTGGCACATTTCCTACCGCCTGAACTGCATCTGTGTGAAATATGATATTATTCCCTTGGGCAATTTTACTAATTTCATTTATTGGCTGAATAGTACCAATCTCATTATTAGCAAACATTATTGTAATTAGAATTGTATCATTTCTAATTGAATTTATTAATTCATCTATTTTTATAACGCCCTCAGAATTCACATTAATATAGCTAATTTCAAAACCTTGTTTTTCTAATGATTTACATGTATTCAAAACTGCAGGATGCTCTATTTTAGAAGTTATAATATGTTTTCCTTTAAACTTATTTGCCATTGCTACACCTTTTATTATCATATTATCACTTTCAGATCCACAACCTGTAAAATAAATTTCATTTGGACTACAATTAATTAAGTTAGCAACTTTTTTTCTAGCTTCGTCAACTGCTTTTTTGGATATTCTACCGTATACTATATAATGATGAAGAATTTCCATATTTTTCACAAAAATATGGTATCATCTCCTTTAATACCTCTTCTTTAGTTCTTGTTGTAGCTGCATTATCGAAATATCTAAGTTTCACTATTAATCACATTCCTTTCTCAAGGCAAAAATCTGGTTGGAAAAGAATTAAATTTTAACAATGCCCAGACTGTTAAGGCTTTGCCTGTTACAGTATCAGTATGCCTCAGGTAAATCGCGTTTTAAATATAATATAACGTAGTCAAAATTCTAATTATTTTTCAACCTTATTTTCCTTCCCCTCAAACTAACCTATTAATGCATTCCAATTATACTTTTTCAAATTTATAATAATTTTTTATATAATCATAAATTGAGAAAATATTATATGATATATTGGAATGCCCTTAAATTTATACTATATAAAATATATTATTGACTTTTAATAATATACTATAAATCTGGTTTTCTTTTCTTATATTTCAGAAATTATAACTACAATTTATGTTCTTAAAATATTTTTTATATTTTTCATGTTTTTTAAAGTTTCTTTATACCCATATCTATAACAAGCATCTAATTTTTCTACATCTAAAAGACCTGTTTTATCTGTTGATATAGTAAGTAAATAATCACTTTGTTCAATGCTTTCCTCTGATATTTTATTTCCCATTATATCAATTGTTCTCATTGCAATATCCATGACATTGCTTTCTTCATTTATATCATCTGCTTTAAAATTTACTGCAATCACTTTTTGTACTCCTTGCTTTTTAACCTCTATTACTGGAATATTATCAAGCACACCTCCATCTAAAAATTTATGTTCCCCAAAATCACATGGGCAAAATACTCCTGGAAAACTACTACTTGCTCTTACAGCTTTTCCAACAGAAATATTTGTTATATATTTAGAATCCTCTATATTTTCTTTACTTTTATCTTCACTTATTGGTACATTATTTGTAAAAATATATTCTTTAGAATTTGAAATATCCACACTTGGAATAACAAGAGGTATTCTTTTTATATCTTTTATGTTTTTTATTCCCTTTCTTTTAGCTAATTCATTATATGCATTTTCTAAATTTTCTCCGCTATTTAGTCCAGATAAACACACCTTTTTATTCATCATAAAATTTCCTATTCCGGTAATTATTGGTGAAGAATTAATTTCTGTTAATTCCTTTGCATATTTCTTAAATAATATATATATATAATATGGAGAATATCCGCATAGCATATAAAGATGCAACAAGACTTCCTGAACTTGTTCCACCAATAGCATCAATTTTTATTCCATTGTCTTCTAAGGCTTTTAAAGCTCCTGCATGCGCTATTCCTCTTATTCCACCACCTGATAATGCAATACCTAATTTCAACAAAAACTTTCCTTCCTTTCTAATTTCGTTTTAAGATACACATAACTTTCGTTACTACTAATTGTTATCAACTAAATAACTATCATTTATACAATTACATAAATATTAATAATAGTACATTTATTAAATACTATATTCTATATATTTTTAATTTGTAACTATATTTATTATTTACAAAATAATATATATTTAAACCGTTCTATTAACGCAAAATATATAAGAAAAAAGAACTCTATAAGACCTTTAATCCCCATAGAATTCTTTTTTTATACTTTATATACTAATTTTTTTATTTATTACAATTCATAGCTTTTATTTATCATCTGTATAATAAAATTCACCATAACCATAAACTATTTTATAATATTTTGATATAAAAGATGGTTCTATTTGTGATTTAATTTCATATATTGGCTCAATAACAACATTTCCTTGTTCGTCTATTGACCCCCACAAATTATCTATTCTTATTGCTGCAAATCCATAATTATTAAATTCAGTTGCTTTGTCATATTTATAATCTATTTTAACATTTCCATTAAAATCAACAAAGCCCCATTTTCCATCTTTGTTTTGAGCATACAATTTTTTATTAGATATTTCTGTATTTTTAATTTCCTTGCCATCTTTACTAATAAATTTAGTCTCACTTTCATTGTAAACTTTTATAAAATCATTTTGTTTATCTATTATTGCATTTTTCATTTCACATATTACTTTAAAATCTTTTGAATATATTTGTGTATTTTTATTTTGTGTTATTGAAGTTTGTATTAATTCAGTTTCATTTATCTTTTGTAATGAATCATATTCTATCTCTATTTTTATATTATCTTTATCATCTACTACACCTAACTTGCCATTATCTACGCTTACAATAAAATAATTATCAAACAAATATGATATATAATTATATTTTTCATTGATTAATATTTTGCCTTCTTTATTAATAACTCCATATTTAGTTCCATTTTCATTATTAATTTTAATTTTATAATTTTCATTATCAGTATCTAAAATTGAAATATTAGAATTAATATTGGCTTCCTTACCATCACTATTATACACAACTGTTCCTTGTTCATTTTTAGCATATAAATAAATACCTGTTG
This sequence comes from uncultured Clostridium sp., assembly GCA_946409935.1. Taxonomy (GTDB): domain Bacteria; phylum Bacillota; class Clostridia; order TANB77; family CAG-508; genus CAG-269. The sequence goes on from CAMJYG010000004.1 coordinate 19,659, forward strand.
TGTCTATTTGATTATACTTGATAGGAATAATTTCTTTGCCTTGTATATCAACTGCTCCAAATTTCTTACTTTTTTCTACAATAAAGACTTTATTATTTTCATTAAATGTTATAGATTGGTATTCATTTTTTAATATATTATTTTCATTTATATAAATACCAAACTGACCATTTTTTGCACATATTAAATATGCATTTTCATAATTATCTATATTAGGTACTCTTAATAATTCATTATATTCTGTATTTAAAACTTTTTCTCCATTTTTATTTACATACCCATATCTATATCCATCTTGTGTTTTTACAGATACTATATAACCTGCATTTTTATATCCATTATCATCTGTGTAATAACCATCAACTATTATATTATCATACTCGTTTTTTATTATTGTATTTCCCTTTATATTTATAATTCCATATTTTCCATCTTGTTTTACTAAAAGCTCTCCTTCTTTATATGGAAGACTATCTAATTCTTCGTATATTGGACCAGTAATTTGTTTTCCATCGTAATTAACCAATCCATATTTGTCGTCTTTTGAATATTTTAAGACACTTTTTTCATACATCAAATCACTAGCAATATTTTTTAATCTTACTGGTTCAACTTTTGAAAAATTATTTAAAATTAATTCATTTTTTTCATTTAAGACCTTTGAATCTGATGTATTAAAGCAAATAAATAAATCTTTTTCTGGATTAGGAATTTTTACACTTTCATATTCTGGACTTATTATTATATTTCCTTTTTTATCTATAACTCCATACTTACCTTCATGTTTTAGTACAAAATAATTATATTCATTTACTTTTGTTATTTCATATTTTTTTCCATTATCTCCTATAATTTTAAATACAAAAAATCCAACGGCTATAAAAACAATTAATGCTATTACTAATAATATGATATTTTTTTTCTTCATCTGTTTTCCTTCTTTCTTTTAAAATATGTATTTATTATAACCGTTTTTTTTATTTTTTTCAACTGATTTTTTTATTATAAATTTTATAGTTAATTACGTTAAGCAGGACAACGGAATTTTAAGTTACAGAACTGTAACTTTTAAAATTATTTACATACCAGTAACAGGCAATTTTTTAACTTCTATAACTTCATGTACTTCTTTTTCATTAATTTCTTCTGTTGGTTTAACTTCTTCTATTTTATATACTTTTTTAGATTCTACTTCCTTGCTTCTTTCTGATGTTTTTACTTCAATATTAGGTACATCCTCTTTATTGTTATAAACCTTTACTGTAAGTTGCTCCTGCAAAGAAACTTCTGCATCAATTAGTTCATCATATTTTTCATATCCATTTATTGTATTTGTTTCTCTTATATAATATTTTCCTGGTACTAAATTATTTATTACTACTCTTCCTTCTTTATTTGTTTTTAAATTTGCATATACAACATTTTTATTTTCATCTAATAATTCAAATTCCACATTTTCTAATGGCTCATCTGTATTTTTATCTTGTTTTGTTATTATTATCTTAGTTTCATTTTTAGCATAATAATCATTTGTTTCTCCTATTGAATCCTCATATATTTCTCCCACTAGTGCATAATCTTGATAATCATTATTAGGGGCTGTTCCATATAATACTGGTTTTGTAGCCATTTGAGTTTTTATTTTTATATTTATATTTCCTGATTCAGTAATATTTTTTATTGGTATTAATATTTTAAACTTTTCATTTGGTACAAATTCTTCTTTTTCTTCATTTTGTAAATTTGTTAATTTTATACCTCCTATATCAACCCTATTTTGATTATTTATTTCTACTTTATAATTTTTTACTTCTGCTTGTGGTGAAATTGAAAACTCTTTAGATAAATATTTTTTGTCTATTGTATCTTGCTTCCATTCATCTCCATTTGTTATTATTTTTATATTATTTGATACTTTTGTTTCTAATGAATTTTTGCTATTTTCTATTATTTTTTTCATTGCATTTAATGTTCTTTCTCCTGCTTCTCCTATAGGCTCATAATCGCTTGGATCATTTCCATGAATGTAACAATATATTGCTTGTTTTGTAGCTGTAAAAGCTTCTTGTTTATTTTCTACACCTAGTTCTTGTATAGTTTTATATGGATATCCATTTACTATCATTCTCCAAAGTCCAACATCAGTAATCATTTCATTTACTGAAACTGTATATGGTTCTGTTGTACCAACTCCTAATTTTGTCTTATCCATACAATAAGCAGGATATTCGTTTCCTTCATGTTGATATTGAACATAGCTTACTTGAACAATGAATCCTTTATATTTTAGTAAATCTCCACAATCGCCTATTGAATATATTTCTGCTGAATTTACTGTTGTTGCATAAACTGAATTTATAAAACTTAAACTTGATATTATTATTGCTAATAATGCAATAATTACTTTATATATTTTGAACTTGTTACTATTTTTAATCAAATTATCTATCTCCTTTATATATTTTTTATTTTTTGGCTTCTGTTACTAATTAGCCATAAAATTCCATTATACTGCTTAGCCGTGATTAGTTATAAATGTCTAACTAGTATCAAACTTCTTCAATTGCTTGAACACATCTTCTGTATGTTGGCTCATTTTCTACACATGTTACTAATGTAATAATATTATCTTGTGTTTGTTCAAAAATAGACCAATCTGTATCTTCTATAATAGAATTTCTTATTACTCTATATTTTTTATTTTGTCCATTGTAATAATAAAAAATTTCATCCTCCTTTTTTAATTTTTTTAAATTTTCAAAATAATTATTTTTATATCCTCTATTATGGGCTGCTAACCCAACATTTCCATCAAATTTTGAAGTTTCTTCGAAATGTCCTATATATTCATCCATAATTTCTTTAGTTGTACCTTCATTTATCTTTGCCTTTAAATTAATACTTGGAATTTCAAGGTACCACAAAAAATCTTCTGACTGTATTTCCACATTATTTTCTTCTTTTGAAACTTGAGTACTTGAATCTAAATGCTCATTTTCTTCCGTATATTTTAAATTTTCTTCTTGTTTTTCTAAATTCGACTCTAATTTTTGCTCTATTTGTTTTTCTATTTTTGGGGCTTCACTTATAGAATTAATATTTGAATTTAAAAAAGTACCGAAACTAAATATTATTATTGAAATAAATAAACTTATAGCATTTATATACAAAGTTGTATATCTAAACATATAATCCTTTATATCTACCTCCTTGAATTCATAATTCTTTTGGAAATTTTTGATAATAATTTTTTCGAAAAAATTTAATTGAAATAATTAATTAAAAGATTTAAAGTTAACTTCTTTACTAAAATAATAATACATTTTTATTAATTTGTAAAGCTTTTTTCATCGCAAATTTCGACATTAAGTTACAGTTCGTTACTGGTCAGCCATGAATACTTAGAAGTCCGCGCAAGTGATTAGTTATAAAAATTTTGTAATGGCTCGGGGGGGCCGTTCAATGATTTCCAAAAGTTTGAAAAACTTTTGATGAAATCATTAGAATGGGGAGAATGGAAAAATTTTTTATAACTAATCACGGTTAAGCAGGACAAGAAAACTTTAAGGCTGACTAGTAACCGGTAGCCTAGATTATTCGAAAAATATTTTATATATTAATAATGTTGCTTGCCAAATCAGTATTATAAATTCAAATTCAATTCAATATAAAATTCTACTCCATTTTCTTTATTTATTACACCATAGCTATTACCATAATTATTCATAATAGCCTTTACAAATGAAAGACCAATACCTGTTCCTCCATCTTCTCTATTTCTTGCTTCATCAACTTTATAAAATCTATTCCATATTCTTGTAATATGTTCTTCTGAAATATTATCTCCTGTATTAAAAACCATTATTCTAACTCTATTTTTTTCTATATCTACAACATTTTCAATCTGTATATATTTCTGCTTATTTACTTCTTTTATATGCTTTATAGCATTTGTTACATAATTTGAAATTACCTGTTCTATATAAAAATCATCTGCAAATACGTTTATTTCTTCGGGTGTAATAAATCTAATTTCTATATTTTCTTCATCTAAAATCACTTTAGATTTTCGTATTACTTCTTTTTCTAATTCAACAATATTAAAAATTGTATCATTAAATTCTCTTTTTCCGTATTCAAGTTTCATTAACTCCAACAATTGCTTTACAAGTCTATCCATTTTATTAGTTTCATCTAAAATTACTTCTGCATAAAATTTTCTACTTTCTTCATCTGAATTTACATTTTCAAGTAATCCCTCACTATATCCTTGAATTAAAGCTATTGGTGTCTTTAATTCATGAGATACATCTGAAATAAAACTTTTTCTCATGTCATCCAATTTAGATTTTTCTTCTATGTCTTTTTCTAACTCTATATTTGTATCTCGCAATTGTTTTATCGTTTTCTCTAGTTTGTCTGACATTACATTTATACTTTTTCCAAGATTATTTATTTCATCATCTACATCAGATATTCTATATTTGTGACTAAAATCTAATTTTGCCATTTTTGTAGCTATATCGTTTAGTTCTAAAATTGGTTCTGTAAATTTTCTTGATACATAAGAAACTATTACAGCTGCAATTAAAATTGTAAAACCGGCAATTAGATATAAGAAATTGTTAGATATTTTTACACTTTCTTCTATAGATGTTATTGAAATTCTAATATATAATAAATAACCATTATCCAAAGTTGCAGATAATAAAACATACGTAACACCATTATGATTATCTTTCATTTTTTTTATTGTATAATTATCACTTTTTTCTATTTCTTGCCCATTTCCATTGTTAAATCTTGCGGTTAACTCATTCATTTGTCCGAAGGTGGAAAAAAAATCTTTATTTGATGTATATATATTAACATTTTGATTATTTTTTATGACAATATCAAAATTATTTTTTATAGCTATTCTTTCTAATTGTGCTTCCATATTAATATCATCATCATTTATGTAATAGTTATTTACCATTTTATAAACTGACTTTAAAGCTTTGGTTTTACTATATAAATAAAACTGTCCAAATACAAAATTATTAACTAGTACTAAAAAAACAATTATAAGTAAAATAACCATAGATAATGTAACAAAAAGCTTAATTCTTACTGACTTTATTAATTTTTTTAATTTATCCATTTTACATTCCTTTCTCTCTTCGCTAGAACAAATCGGAAAGCCAATAAACTTGTAGTATGTTATTTTAATTCAAATTTATACCCAACGCCTCTAATAGTTTTTATATATTTTCCTTTTTTACCTAATTTATGTCTTATTTTTTTTATGTGACTATCTATAGTTCTTGAATCCCCATAATAATCGTAGTTCCATACATTGTTCAATATTTTATCACGAGATAAAGCTATATTTTGGTTTTCTATTAAATATGTTAGTAATTCATATTCTCTTAAACTTAACTCTACCGTCTTTCCATCTATTTTTACAGTTCTACCATCTTTGTCAATTTCTATTCCACCATAATCTTTCAATTGATTTTCATCAGGCTCTGCTCTTTTTAATATAGCCTCAACTCTTGCAACTAAAATCTTTGGGCTAAACGGTTTAGAAATATATTCGTCAACACCTAACTCAAATCCAAACAACTCATCTTGTTCTTCTCCTCTTGCTGTTAACATAACAATAGGAACTTTTGATTCTTGACGAATTTGTCTTAAAACAGACCACCCATCTAATTTTGGCATCATTACATCTAACAATATTAAACTTATTTTAGAAGAATTTTGCCTAAAAATTTCTAATGCCTTTTCTCCATCTTCCGCTTCTAAAATAGAATATCCTTTTGCAACTAAAAAATCTTTTATTAATTTTCTCATTCTTGATTCATCATCTACAACTAGAATATTATTAATCATTTTTATACCATTCCTTTACAATTTTAATACAATAACAATTATCTATATTATACAAATAAAATATGAATATTCTGTGAAAATAAGATTAATATTCATCAAGAAAGTAACCCTTTCCTATTGTATAAAAAAGAGCATTATTAAATGCCCCTTATCCCATATAATCCTTTAATTTTTTGCTTCTACTTGGATGTCTTAATTTTCTTAAAGCCTTTGCTTCTATTTGTCTTATTCTCTCACGAGTTACTTCAAATTCGCGACCAACTTCCTCTAACGTTCTTGCTTTTCCATCTTCTAATCCAAATCTTAATTTTAGCACTTTTGCTTCTCTTGGAGTTAGTGTACTCATTACTTCTTCAAGTTGTTCCTTTAATAAAGTATATGCTGCTGAATCATGTGGTGCTGGACTATCATCATCTTGAATGAAATCACCCAAATGACTGTCATCTTCTTCTCCAATAGGTGTTTCTAATGATACTGGATCTTGAGCAATCTTTTGAATTTCCATTACTTTTTCAACAGGTATTTCCATTTCTTCTGCTATTTCTTCAGGCGTTGGCTCTCTTCCTAATTGTTGTAGCAAATGTCTTGAAGTTCTAATTAATTTATTTATTGTTTCAACCATGTGAACAGGAATTCTTATTGTTCTTGCTTGATCTGCAATTGCTCTTGTTATTGCTTGTCTAATCCACCATGTTGCATAAGTGCTAAATTTAAATCCTTTGGTATAATCAAATTTTTCTACTGCTTTAATTAATCCCATATTACCTTCTTGTATTAAATCCAAAAATAGCATTCCTCTTCCTACATATTTTTTGGCAATACTAACTACTAATCTTAAGTTAGATTCTGCTAATTTTTGTTTTGCTTCTTCATCTCCTTGTAGAATTCTTTTAGCTAACTCTAACTCATCATCAAATGTTAGAAGTTGAATTCTTCCTATTTCTCTTAAATACATTCTTACTGGATCATCTACACTTATCCCTTCATAATTTGTATCTAAAATTTCATCTAATTTTAAATCTTCGACTTCTTTTAAATCTTCTATATCAGGTTCTTCATCTAGATCATCACTTAATAAATTTACTCCTAATTCTTCAAAAGCATCAAATACCTTATCTATTTGATCAGGATTAACATCATCTAACTCGCTTGCTAAATCTCCATAAGTTATGCTTCCTTTTTCTTTAGCTTTTTTTAAAATTTTGCTTACTTTCTCATCTTTAATTACATCTGTATTTATTTCTGATAATTTAGTTTCTAGTTTTTTCTCTGTATCAGATTCGCTTTTTTTATTTTCATCGTCTGCATTTAATTTTGAATCGTTATTTTTTACATCTTCTTTTATATTTTCATTATTATTTTTTTTACTTTTTTCTTTCTTTGCTTTAACTTTTTTTAATTCTTCTATTATATCTTGGCTTTCTTCCATTTTTAACAACATTCCTTTCAAGTTACACAAAAATTTTACAACTTAGATTCAAACTTTATGCTTTTATTTAATTTTAATTAATCTAAGAATGATATCATTTAACTCTTTTTCTAACTTCTTTTTTTCCTCTATTTCTTGATTGTGCTCTAATAATTCTAAAATTTCAAATTTTCTATCATTTAAACTTTGTTTTTCATAACTCTGCATGATATCATCAATGGCTTTTTCGACATCTTCAATTTCATAATCATCTGCCATAATTTCTGTAATATGGTTTCTCTCATCTTCTTCTAAATTGTCTATAATGCTATTTATATTACTATTTCCTTTTTGAAATTCTTCATACAATTTTCTTATAATTTCTTTATTAGTTTTGTCTTTAAAATCTTCTATATTTATATTTTGTCTTATTATTTCAAAAATATTAATGTTTTCCATAAGTAATATAGCAATTACAGTATTTTCTCTTTTTTTTATTGCTTCTGGAATCTGAGTACTTTCCACTTTTTTATGAGAAATTACAGGTTTCGTTTTTTCTAATATTTTTTCAGATTTTCTTCCAGAATATGTAAGCTTATTAACTTCTCCATAAATTGCTTCTTTTGAAATATCATATTCTTTTGCAATCTTCTCTATATAAACTTCTCTTTCCATGGTGTTTTCTACTTTAGATATAAGCTTAGCGATTTCATTTAAAAATTTTATTTTATCATTTGTATTTTCTAAATTTAGATTCTGCTTTAAAACTTTTACTTTAAATTCTATAATTGAAAGTGCCTTTTCTATTAAATTATTAAATCTTGCATTTCCATATTTTACAATATATTCATCTGGGTCTTTAGCACCTTCCATTTGCAAAATTCTCAAATCACAGCCCATATTTTGTAATATATCTAAAGCTCTTATTTTAGCTGTTAGTCCTGCTTCATCTGAATCAAAACTTAATATTATTTGTTCAGAACTTTTTCTTAGTAACCATCCTTGCTGCTGTGTTAATGCTGTTCCTAAAGGAGCAACTACATTTGTTATTCCTCTTTGATGAAGAGATATAACATCCATATATCCTTCTACTATTAATACTTTCTTTAAGTCACCCTTTTTGGCTACATTAAGTCCAAATAGATTTCTTCCTTTACTATACACAATATTTTCTGGAGAGTTAATATATTTTGGTTTTGAATCATCTAAAACTCTTCCACCAAAAGCTATTACTCTTCCTCTTACATCACATATAGGAAACATTACTCTATCTCTGTATCTATCTATATATTGTCCTTTTTCATTTTTATTTACTAAACCAGATTCTAAAATTTCTTTTTCTTCAAATCCTTGTTTTTTTAACTCTTTATATAATTCGTTAAATTTACCTGAAAAACCTATTTTAAATGCTTTTAATGTTTCATTACTTAATTTTCTTTTTTTTATATATTCCTGCGCTATTTTTGACTCTGGCTTATATAGATTTTGATGATAATATTCTGCCGCAAATTCATTTACTTTATATACCTTTGCTTTTAGTAATTCTCTTGCAGAATCTCCACTATTCTCTAAGGTTGGTAATTGTATGTTAGCCCTTTCTGCTAACATTTGTACTGCTTCTACAAAATTTATCCCTTCTATTTTGGTTAAAAAAGTAAAAACATTTCCTCCTGCTCCGCAACCAAAACAATGAAATATTTGCTTATCTGGTGAAACTGAAAATGATGGTGATTTTTCATTGTGAAAAGGACATAATCCAAAGTAGTTTCTACCACTTCTCTTTAGACGAACATATTGTGATATTATATCTACAATGTCGTTTGTTTGCCTTACTTCGTCAATTATTTCATCACTATATCTTATCATCTTTTCCTCTCTTCCAAAATATTTCTTTTTAATCTACATAATAATATTATTCGACGTATTTTACATAAATCCTTCTTAATCTTTCAAAAAAATAAATCAATGACAAAAAAATTATTAATTAAATTCTTCCCTATTTATAAAATTAAAAATTCCACGTACTTTAGTACGAGGAACGTGTTCTATAATTTCTATCTCTTGTTTTAATAAGTCTAAGTATTGTTCATAACTTGAATTAAATCTGTATTTATAATGTCTTGCTCTAATCAAAATCAAGTATTACGTCTCTTCTTTTATTATAAATCTAACATCCACTTTTTCTCTATAATCTTTTTTATCATCAAAACAATGAAATTTGCTCATCATTTGTGCTTTTCTTTTTATACGCTCTTATAATATCATTCATTTTATATAATATCCCATACTTATCACATTCATCTGTAAATACTTTATATAACTGCTTATAATTAGGAACTAAACAATTATACCTCTCTCCATAATTTTTAATGTATTTTTCTTTTAATCCTGGAAATTTTTCATCTAATTTATCAAAATAATAAGCTCTCTGATTTTCCCTCAGTGTCATTCCCATATAAGTATGAATAAATTTGGCTCCATACTCACTTGCAAGTTTTACTAATTTTTTTATATCTTCCTCTTTATCAGTAATAAATGGTAAAACTGGTTCTCTCAAATACTTTTTCATAAAAGTTTACAACTTCATCAAATTTATCTGTTTCAATATAAGTGCTATATAGCTCCATATTTTTTCACCTTCTACTTATAATTTATAATATAATTATTCATTTACTAATTTATCTTTCTTCCTAATATCTTATTTAACTCATTTTCTGCTTTTTTTATAAAATAATTATCTTTCTCTATTGGGATATTTATTTTGGATATTATATTTTTTATCTTTTCAATTGTATCCCATTCTGTATTAGATTCAGTTTCTATCTCTATTAAAATATCACTATTTTCTATATATTTTAAAGCTAATTCAAATTTATTTTTATAATAAATCACATCATTTTCTTTTATATTCATAATCTCATAATACCCTAGTGCTTTAAATAATTTTTTTGCATCTTCAATATTCAAAACATCGCAATTAATTGCTTTTTGACTAATAATATCTCCATTGTCAGCTATATCTTTAATCTTAAAAGTTATTTTTTGAACTATATCTCCATTATCTACAATATATCTAATAATAATTGATTTGGATAATATTTCTCTAGTAGACATATTCTTGATATCTAATTTTTTTGGAATAAAATAGTAATCATCTAGTGAAAACTTTCGTCCTTCTTTAAATCCATTTTTAATTAAACAATTCAATAGTTCATCTTGTGAACAAGTAACTTTAATAGTTACTTCATTTTCATCTTTAATTGCCATTTTTAAACCTCCTTTTAACCTCTAATTCTTATTGATTACATTTTTTACTATTCATAAAAATAGTTTTATTCCTGATAAAATATCAAGATCTGTTTTTGGATCATAAATTCTCTGTTTACTAATTACTCTTATTTGATTTATTATAGCTACACTTTCAAATTTCATTTTTTGCACTTTTTTATTTATTTTTTCTGCTAATTCTAATTTTTTATAAGCTTCTGCTATATTATTGTTTAATCTATTTTCTTTTTATGTTTTTTTGACAAATTGTCCAAATTTTGATGTTTTAATTATATCATATCAACCATATAATAACAATAATTTGGTGGAATTCCCCTGGGATTTTCTAGTTTAAAACAAATTATATTTTCAAGTAATCTACTTTTTGTCTTCACTTAAATGTTCTTTTCTAACAAATACATATTCTCCATCTCTTTACTTTTATTACTTACTTCTTTCATATTCTATTATTATTTCTTCGCCCTTATTTGTAAATATATGAACTTTTAATCCATCTGTTGCATAAAATTTTGTTAAATTAAATGTTTGTGAATAATTTATAATTTTATTTGACTCTCCTGCTGGTAAACTATATCCACCATCTCCATCACTTCTTCTCGCAGGTTCAAATATCTTTCCATCAGATGTTTCAACATATTCTTTACCAAGTGCAATTTTATCAAATATACTTTTTGGCGAATTCGAATGTAATATTTCATAATCAACTTTATCAGTTGTAATTTCCGGAATTTCTATTTTGAACGCAGTATTTGATAGTATTGCATATCCTACAATAATATTTTTATCATTACAGGTTTTATATCTATAAATTATATTTTCCCTGTTATACATATCTTCTGGAACATCTATTTTAAAATTCCAATCTCCTGTATAAGTTGTATCTATTATTTTTTCATTATTATCTTTTTTTATAAATATCTTTGAAAATGAAATATTTAATTTCTTTGCTTTTGGTATTTTATGTTCTTCAGATCCATAAGCAACTAAATGGTATATTAACTCATTTTCTTCTATAATATTTCCTCCCATACTATATCCTCCCCAAAATAGAGGATCAAATTTTTCTGTTCCTAATGTTCCATTTTCTTTTGCTATTTCTTCTGTAACTTCCATAGTTGCAAATACTATATTACCATTTTCATCTGATATTTTTAAATCTTGTAATTTTGCACCTTGCATAATTTTACTATCATACTTATCAGATACCTTCATTTTAAAATTAATATCAAAATTATAATCGTCTATTAAAAATGAATCTACTGAAAACCCTATTCCATCTGATTCTATATATGTAGGTTCTACATTTTTTATATATCCATTCTCTACTGCTGTTTGAACTCCATCACTTGCATTATATCCAAACAAATTATTTATAAAATTCCCAATATCCTTTGCAAAAACTACACCTGTTATTGATAAGACCATACAACAAGCAACTGCAATACTTTTAATAATTGAATGTTTATTTTTTACCATAACTTCCTTCTCCTCCTCAACAAAGTTGGATATAGAAATCTTTCGCATTACTTCATTATATATCTTTTCCGTATCTTTATTCTTCATCACTATACCCTCCTTTTAATAATTCTTTTTTTATTTTCTTTCTTATTCTAAATAACTTTGATTTAATACTAAATTCAGAGATATTTAAAATATTAGCAATTTCGTTATATTTCATAGCTGAATAATAGTATAATTCAAATATTTCAATATCAATTTTCTTCATATTTTTAACTGTTTTATCTATAATTGCAATCTTTTCTCTTTGTTCACACATCATATCTATTATAAAGAAATCTTGAATTATATTTTCATAATCTTCTATATCATTATGTATATTTATTACTCTACTTTTTTCTCTTACTAGATTTTTTGTAATTCCTGCAATATATGGACTTAAAGACTTCGATTTCTCTAGCCTATCTCTATTTTTCCATAATACTACAAATGTATCTGAAATAATTTCTTCAATATCTTCTTTTGATAGATATTGTATAGACATATTTTCTATAATCTTATAAATATACCCACTATATTCATCTATTATCCTTTTTAAATCTAGTTCATTATTTTTATAATAATCACATATTTTCTTATTCTCATTCAATTTAGATCTAAACTCCTTATTTTATTTAAGATACCTTACAATTATATATTGAAGAATTTTTAAATATGGTTTCACTTTTTTATAATTTTATCACCAAAAAATAAGGATACAATTATCAAGTACCCTTATTTTTATCTTTAATTATTCTCTTGAATTTTATAATCACCAATATTTGGCTCATTAAATATATTTTCATCAACATTGCCAAATTCATAATTGTATTCAACTATTACATCTGTTTTATTTCCATTTGCATCTTCTATTTGTCCATCAATTGCTTTAAGTATTAGTCCTGTATCTTTTTCCATATAGGAATTTCTTGCAATAGATGAATTTAAGAAATAGCATTCTTTATTATCATATTTTACACTTTTTATAGGTGTTTTTAATGCTAGATAAAATAAACTCCATAAACTATCATTATAATCAAATCCCCATATTGTTAATTTACTTGGAATTCCATTTGAGTTCAGCATCGCAATCTTATCTTTATCTGTTTCAATATAAGTATTGCATTTTTCCCCTTTAAAATATTGTGTTAGTTTTCTTTTCTCTCCTGTACTTTGGAACTATTACAATATGATACTTGCAACGATATGAAGTATGTGATAAACTATTTGTGTCTTTCATAGACATTACCTCCTATTATTATATTTTTTGCTGCCAGGCAATTATATAATACCATAGGAGGTTATTTTTCACAACGCTAAAGCTTTTTATGGTTTACCACACGTATAACACGTGGTATTGTAGCCAATCAAAAAATAGAAGATTGCTCTCCTATTTTTCATTGTTATTTTGTCTCTTTATTCTCTTTCATTAATTTTGTGTAATACATAATTTTTTTCCAACTTTTTAGCATATTCTATTTCTAAACTTGTACTTTTCCCAATACAGTCTAACAATTTTGGTTTACTTCAATACCTCAAATATTCTTATCCTTTTTTTATTATATTAATACTAATTATTATTTTCTCCCACATAATAGTTTTTCACAAATTCGTAATTCAATACCCCATATCCATCAGCAAAATTTATAACTTTTTTTCCATTTATAGTATCAATAGATACTTCTGCAGCATTATAAAAAGCATTATCCTGCGTTGTTATATTAGTTAAAGTAATGGAATTGTCTCCATTAATTTTATATGTTGCGTAACCAATAGTGCTTTCAGCTTCAATATTTTCTCCGTTGGCTAATAGCATTGTATCTCCCCATAGTAACAAATAAGGGTAACAATCTAATATATCTGAATAATTGCTATTAAATTTAAACACAGAAACAGTTTTATCATCTGTTGTTATTTCATTGTCTAATGATAATTTGGTATTTTCCTTTACATTGTTATTTTGAGTTTTATTAGTGTTTACTAATGTATTGATTGTATTTGCAACCGTGTTAGATGTTGAATTTACGATTTCTTCTTTTGGTTTAGCTGCATTTTTTATTATAATTGTTATTAGGATGCTTATTATTACTAGCATTATTAGTATTGTAATTATGTAAGTTGATAAACTTATTTTTGTAACCTTCTTTTCTTCCATTTCCTTCCCCCATTCTTTTATAAATAAACCTACATCATTTATTTTAGCAAATAATGAAATTTATTACAACAAATCTAACAAAAATCTTTCAAGTAGTATCTTTTCCGATAGTAGCCTCTACCTTTAAAAATTTATATGACAAGTAAAATTGATTATTTTCTTTTTTTACTAAAATACAATTTTTCATAAAATATTTATCCTTTCTATGTTTTTATATTACATGTAACTTATATTTTTAAATATTGAGTTATCATATACTCTTTTAAATTGTGTTTTTTATAAAACCTTTTTGCACTCTCATTATCATACAAAACCTTAATTTCCATAACCCTAATATCATTTTCGCTACATATATTTTTAGCCTTTTCTATTAGCTTACTTCCTATACCATTATTTCTATATTCCTTTTTTACATATATATTTCCAATTTCTAATGTTATATATATATCCCAATCTTGTTTCTTATTTATCCAACATGTCATATAACCAATAATTTCTTCCTCTACGCAAACTACAATCTGTATAATATATCCTAGTTTATTTGTTATATTAATTAAAAAAGTCTTTATCACATATACTTTTTTTATTGTATTTTTTAGCATTTATTTTCTCTTTCAAATATATTGATTTTTCTAAATCTATTTCATATACATTTGCTAAACGAATAATATAAAACATCATATTTGGCTCCTTTTATATTTTAGATTGATTATATCGTATTTACTGATTTAGAGTTTTCGTTGATTTATCAGCATTTCTTCGGCATAATAATGCACAACATTCAACATGTTTTCATGTAAAAATCCTTTAAGATTTTTTGTGGTTAGTTAAGTAACTTTAAAGCCTTGACATTCTAATAAATTTTACTACTTTTTTGAGTTGATTTTTGTGTTTACAATATTTTCAAATTTTAAGGCTTTTTTGTAAATTATTTTTACTTTGGTTAGATTTTAGTTAGATGTTTTTAATAACAGAATACCTGCTATTTATAATATAATTATTAATATACTAATTTACCTATAATACTTATATCTTCAATTTTATTAATTGCAAAACACTTTTTACCTAAATCTTTTATTGAGGCTCCACAATGATATAATTCTTTGTTATCTATTATTATAAATCTATCATGAAATTTATCTGTCTTTGCAACTTTTAAAATAGGATATTCTTTATTAAACTTTTTTACATCAATATTTTCTATATTACTCTTATTTGATGTCATTATAATTACTTCAACATTATTATTCTTCTTTGTTAGCATTTTTAAGATACTATCATCTATATAATTATCAATAATTGTAATCTTTTTATTAGCTCTTTTGATAATATCAATTATTAAACTATATGCGTCATATATTTGTCCTTGAAAAAATATTTTTTGCTTTATGTTTTCTTCTTGTTGTAATTGATTAAATACTTTATCAAACTTTTTATCATGTTCTAATAATTTATATTCCACATTTGTTAATCTTTCAAATACTTGTCCATTTGAATTAAATACTTTTCTCATTTCAATAAATGATTTAATTATATTTATGCTTACTGCAACAGCTATTTCATTTTTCAAAACCCCTGCTAACATTGCAATTCCTTGTTCTGTAAATACATATGGCAAATATCTTCTACCACCTCTTGATTCATTTGTTGTATTTTTATCATTTGAGGTTCCAATTTGGAACCTCAAAATTTTTACTTCTTCATCTGTTAACTGAAAACAAAATTCTTCTGGAAATCTTTCAATATTTCTTTTTACTGCTTTGTTAATATTTTTAGTTTCATAATGATATAACATTGCAACATCACTATCCAACATTACTTGTTTTCCTCGTATTGTATAAATTAGATTTTTTATTTCTTCATTTGAAATTGTACTTTGAATTAATAAATCTTTTATTTCATTTGCCATATTTTTCACATCCTTTTAAACTATGCATAGTTTAAAACATTTGTTTGTGATTGTCAAGTATTTTTAATTAGATATTTTTATTTTTTATATAACTTCCTTCAAATTCTTTAGCTAGAATATCCATGTAAACATGATCATAATATTTTCCATTTAAGAAATAACATTCCCTTCTTCTGCCATACTCTTTGAAGCCTACTTTTTTATAACAATTAATCGCTCTTTCATTAAAAGCCATAACTCCAAGATGTACATTATTTAGATTCAAGTAATTAAAGCAATAATCTAATAAGATTCTTAATACTTCCGTTCCATAACCTTTGCTTCTATGTTCTTCATTTCCGATAAAAATTCCAACTTCTGCACATCTATCTTTTTGATTTATGTTCATGATTCCACAATTTCCTATTAGTTCATCATTTTCTAAATTTACAATTGCAAAGTTAAAATCATTGTTCTTTAAATTCTTTTCAAGCCACTCTCTTTCAGATTCTACTGTCATAATACTACTGCTTTTTCCAATCCCATCTGCTGTTTTAAAATCACAAAACCATTCTACATATTTCTCTGCATCTTCTACACTTACTGGAGATAAATATATTCTTTCTCCTATTAATTTTTTAAAATACTTCATTTTCATCCACCTCTTTCTATAAACTATTTGCTAATTCTATTGCAATATCAAAATGTCTAGTATCATGTTGTGTTCCAGCATATTCTCCTTCTACATGTCTTTCATCCCATTCTGGTGCATCTAATAAATCCCCACTTGTTAAAAAGTAATATAATTCTAATCCTCTAAAATCACATACTGCTTGCATTGCTGAACATTCCATTTCAACAGATATGCAACCATCTGCTTTTCTTTTAGCAATATTATTCTCTGTTTCGCGATAGAATGAATCTGTTGTCCAATTTTTACCTAATATGTATGGTATTTTTTTTGATTCCATAAAACTAGCAACTTTATTTGCATTTTTAATTTTTATATAATCTGATGCTGGAGCATAATGATAGCTTGTTCCCTCATCTCTATAACTTTCAATAGGTATCATTATTTTTCCATGTGCTATTTCTCTATCTAAACATCCAGATCCACCAAATACAACAAATTTATTTGTATCTATAACTTCTGTTACATCTTCAAGTATTCCGACTGATGCTGGAGCTCCTAAAAATGTTTTATAAAAGGCAAATATTTTTCCATTATAATTGATTTTATAAATTGGAAAAGTACCTGTAACCATTTTATAAGTAGAGCATTGTTCTACATTATAGTTTTTTAAAACATATTCCTCTATTATATTTGAAAATGTAACTATACAAGCATCACATTTTAATCTATTCTCCTTTGGTTTAGGATTTATTTTTGCCATTGATTTATCATCAAAACTATCTATTATCATCTTCATCACTCCATTCTATAAATTCTTCTTTCAACAATCCTGTTACATATTCATCTACATATTCATTTGTTGCTAAACATAAAAATTTCTTTCTTCTTATTCCTTCATCTTTATATCCTAATTTAATTTGCATTTTTCTTGATTTTTCATTATTAGGAAAATATCCGTTTTCAATTCTTCTTAATCCTAAAATATCAAAGCAATATTTATTTCTGCTACTGAAAGCCTCTGTACCATAACCATTCTTTTGGTATTTTTCATTAAGCCATATTCCACCACCGGCAAGTACCATCTTTTCTATTGATATTTCTAATTTCAGTACCACCAATTACTTTATTATTTTCTTTTAAAACAATTGCAAATAACATTTTTACATTTTCATCATTATTCTTAGCTCTTTCAATAAAATTTCTAGCATCATTTTCAGTATATGGATAATGAACACCAGCCATCCATTTTGCAACCTCTATATTATTTAATCCTTCTACTATATCTTCTACATCGCCATCTTCCCAATTTCTTAAAATAAGTCTTTTACTTTCAATTTTCATTACTTACTCACTCCTAACATTTGAAACAAATACTTATCGGTATATTCCTTTAATTTGTCTTTATTATTTTTTAATTTATTCATTAATTGTTCTGCCTCTTTATAAGCATTTTCAAATCCTTCTCTTGTCATTTCTCTTTTGTTAAATGCCTCTTTCAGTTCATCTTCATCAAGTAATATAACATCTCCACTTGGTGTTACCACAACATCAAGATATAGGTCATCTTCATAAGGTATTCCATTATCTTTACCAATTTTTCTTGCTATATCAAAATACCATTCAATAATTTCACTATTTTCATCATAAATAGCAGTTAATTTTACTTTTGAAGAATAATCATAAAATTCTAGCCACTTATAATTATTATCCATTATACATTTTCCATTTGCTATAAGTATTTTATCTTTAACATCAATAAATTTGTAAAAATAAATATCGCCACTAAAATAGTCATCTGAAATAGATATTATTCTTAGATCAGCATTTGCTCTATTTCCAACAAATCTATCTGCATATCTTTTCTTTAAACTAATCCAATATCTTTGAATTGTTCCTGATTTACTTAAACCTACTTCATCTATAACTTCATTTTCTAGCACACCACCATTTGCTATAATGGTTTTTGCTGATCCTATATTTTCTTTATCACAAGCTAGTAAAACTCTATTAATATTCATATCTCTGCATTTAGGTAAAATCTGCTTTAACATTTCTGTAGCATAACCTTTTCTTCTTTCATCTGGAATTACACTATATCCAATATTTCCACCATAATTGTATAAAAAATCTGTTAATCCTTTTCTAATATCAATAATTCCTATAAGTTTATTATCACTTTTTCTAACCCCTAAATATACATCTGATGGTACATAGCTTTCTCCATATTTTTTTGATAACCTATTGTTAAAATCAATCCATTCTTCGTATGTATTACATTCTTCTAATCCAGCACAACCATCAAAAGACTCCTCATTTTCTAAAAATATCTTTCTGTATTCCATTACTTGATCTTTGTATTCCTTTGTTGGAATAATTAATTCTAATCTTTCATCATTCAAATCAAACACCTTCTTTATATAAAAATAAGCCTCACAAAAGAATCTATTTTAAGACTCCTTTGCAAGACTTTTATATAATCTCACTTTAGTGTAAACAATCAATCTATTTCAATTGTCCTTTATCGCTCGGATTTGGTAATCCTAGATAAACTCTTAAATTATGTTTTTCATTGTAACATATTATTTCAACTTTGTCAAATTTACATAATTTTTTATTTGTTCCTTACAAAAGAATACCATATATCAATTTCTTCTTTATTTGGAGTTTCCCAATTTTCTAATAGTTTTTTCTTAAGTCCTTCTGTTACATAAAAATCTGTTACATTTAAGCCTTCATCTATTTTCTTGTTTCTTTCTTTGATATTTTCTTCCCAACATAAATCATCAATATCAATATAATGCCATTCAATATTTATATTTTTACTTTTAAAATATTCCGTTGTATATCTTCTATTATATGCTTTCCAAAATCCCCAATCTATAATAACATTGCAACCTGCCTCTGCAATTTCTACAGATTTCTTTAATAAATATTCATTTGCTCTATTTGCAAGTTCTGTATATTTTTCGCCTTGCTCATTGTCAAACATAGCATAAGTTAACTCATCTGTATTCAAAATTACTGCATTTTCTTTTTCTTTTATTTGATTAGCATAATATGTTTTGCCACTTCCAATTTTACCACATATAGCAATTATTTTTCCTTTTCCAAGATTTTTACATATATTTTCATTTAAATCTTTTGAATAATAATCAACTAAAATATCTCTTGGTTCTTCGTTTTCGTTTTTTGCTGGTTCTTTTTCATGTACTGCTTTAATAAAGTTTGTAAATCCATATTTAAAATAAATTAACATATTCTTTACTTCACATGGTTCTACTCCGAACAACTAAAGTAGTATAACCTCTACTTTTTAAATCATCTTCCATAAATTTATATAATTTTGAAAAATAGCTTTTTCCCTGATACTCTTTTCTTGTTCTAAAAGCTGATAAATATGATGTATGTTCATTTACTAATTCATTTGTATCACTCGTATTAGCAATAAAAGCTGTTGCCTCTGATATAATAGTTCCATTTAAGAGTCCATAATACACTATTGTATTTTTTTCTTTCATATTTTTTATAGATTCTTCTTTATAGATTTTCCATGCGTTATTATTGGGATGAATTTCAACTAAATAATTCCAATTTTGTTCCATTTCTTCTATTGTTGCAATCTTACAAATATACTCGTCCATCATTTCCCCCTTCTTAATCCAAATTAAATATTACTAATAATTTTTATTATATTATCTAATTGACTATAATTATACTTTATTTCATTTATTGATTGTATTACCTCATTTTCAGCAAGCTCAATTTCATCTTGTTCATAATTATTCTCTATGCACAATGATCTTTTTAGATTATAATTAAGCCATCCAAGTCCACCATAGTTATCTGCATAAACAAGCTCTTCTGCATTTTTATCAATATTGCCTTTATAATATTTTTTATAACTTTTTATTAGTATTTCAAATTTATTATAGTCTATATTTTCTACATCTCCACCAGACCAATACCAAGCAACCTGTATTAATTCAATAGTAGGATTTATATATCCACTTGCTTCCCAATCTATAATAAACGGCTTATATTCTTGCCACATTACATTTTTTCTATCTAAATCAGTATAACTAATTATTAAATTCTCATTAGCATATTCTAATGCCTTAATTGATTTTTCATTTAATTTATATAATAAGTCAATATTCTCCTTTAATAAATTTGTATATACTTTATTATTTTTTTCTGCAAAATTACAATATTTATTCCATTCAAAATATTCTAAGTCTATATTTTTTCTTTTTTCATCTTCAATTTCAGTAAAATCTATATTATGAATCTTTGCTAAAATCTCTCCAATGATTTCACAATGTTTTTCTTCAATTTCATCGGCATTTAGTATTCTAGCATCTAGCCATTCAAAAATCATATAATAATTATCATCTATTTTAGTTATAACTTCATCATTTACCTTCAAAGCTCCAATTCCTGTAATTCCATTTTGTATTGCAATTTCAGAAACTTTTTCTGAAAATATAAAATTTGAAAATGCTTCTTTTCTTTTCATTACACCTGGATTAAGTTCTTTTATTGCATATATCCCTTTATCTGTTACAACTTTGTACATTCTATGAGATAATCCACCACTAACTTTATTTATCTCTTTTACACAAGTTCCAATCTTTGTTTCTATTACTAGTTTTTCTATATTACTTTCTTTCAATATTTTTTGTACCCTTCAATTTATTTATTTTGAAATACAAATATTCCATCTTCAAAAATATTATTCTTTTCGGTATATTCATCTATAACACTCTTCCAAAATGAAAAAGCACTTTCACTTCCATAAGATGGCTTTACTTCCCAATTTCCTTTGTGCATATCAAATAATTCAATTGCTACTCGCTTGCCTATCTTTAATCGTCTATATTTAGGCACAATCATAAATTCGGCTATACTATAACCATCTTTACTTTTCTGCATAAATTGATTAATCATAGCAAATCCTAAAATTTTATTAGTTTCTTGCTCTTTTATAATATAAGCTTTTCTATTATTATCTTGAAAATAACTATCAAACCATTTATATTCAAATATTGCTTCTTCATTCATTTCATTTAAATCTGTTAAGCTTTCTTCAAATAATGAATATTGCAATAATCTATATAAGATATTCTTATCTTCAATTTTTACTCGCTCTAATTTATACTGTATTATATTTCTGCCCATAGAAATTCCTCCATTTTTATCATTCTAATTTGCTTTATTTTTTATTTCCTTTAACCTATTATATAAGATTTGAACAGATTCTTTTGCCAATGGATTGTCTATATATTTTTCATCATCTCTTCTTTTACAAAAATCTTCAAGTTCTGTAATTGCTATATCAACATTTTCTTTATTAACTTTATCATTACATACTTGAATAGCAGTATTTATATAACCACATATACTACAAGCTGTCATTGCTTTAAAATAAGATAGTTCAGGAAGAGTTGATACTTTATATAAATTCATAGCAAAATCATCATCAATTTTTTTAGGATTAGTAAGAATTATTTTATCAGCTGTGTATATTCCATTATCACTTACTGTCTTATAGATTTTAGTATCTTCTGGAATTTTAACTTCGCATAATGTATCTCCTCTAATTAACCATCTAAAAATATACTCATAAGAAGAAATACAAAATCCTCCCATTTTTGTTCTATCAGTTGCATTTAAATCCACTTTATGGTCTGCAACAACAACTTCATTTAAAGGAAATCTTCTTCCATCACTATATTCTTTAATTGTTTGAATAACTCTATAATATTTACCATTTTTATCTGCTTCACATTCAAAAAACTTGCCAATCATAATTACCACCTAAATTTATTGTATTATTATTTTTCTCATATAAATATAACCATCTATATCTTTTTCTGCTTTTAATATAAAATTATATTTATCTATGTCCGAGCATAAATAAAAATCTTCTTTTTGTCCATCATATACATCCATTAATTCGTCTAAATTAGTGTCTTCTAGATATTATTTTATTATCTTCCAATTTATCTCCACTCCTCTTGCTAACTTATAAAAGTATATCATAAAACTAAAAAAAATTAAATAGCACAAAGTAATGTATTTAAACTTTACCAAAGATTTTTAACTAAAAATACACCGAAGTGTACGCACTCTGCATTTTATCTGTATAAAAATATTTTTAACAGAGTATTAGAAAGCTTGTCTTTCTATATGTTTTTAGGAAGTGCTCTGCTTTCCTTATCCTGCCCTATAAATTTTCCAAAAATTTATAGGGCAAAAGTCAAACCAATGTATAAAAAATTTTATTGATTTTTATTTTTTTAAATATTTTTTTCGTTACTTGTAACATAATTTATACTTTTTTAGTGTTTCATAATGTTATTTTCTTCTATTTTTAAAATTTTGAAAAACGTTACATTGTAACAAAATAGTAACGCAAATAGATTCTTTTAAATTTTAAAAATATTGCTATTACTGAATTACAAGGTTTGGCGTTACATTGTAACGCACAAGTAACGGATTGGTAACGGAGAGAAAGAGTTAGAACTTGATATAGAGTTAGAGAAAAATTTGACTAAACTAAACCAAACTAAACTTTTTTATTTAACATAAGATTTTGCAAAAACATTGCAAAATTCTGCAGTATACTTTTGAATCTCAACTTGATATACTTTTTTCATAATCATTTTTAACTTGTTGGAGGTATCTTATGAACAACAATTCTCAAAAATATTATAAATCTATGTTTAAAGATTATCCTGATATTGTAAATGTAAAACAATTACAAATAATGCTAGGTGGTATCAGTAAAAAGTTAGCTTATACTTTACTGAAAAATAATTTAATAAATTCTATCAAAATTGGACGACAATATAAAATTGCTAAAGTTGATGTAATTTTATATCTTACTCAAAATAATAACTCATAACTAGATTTTCGATGAAATCTATGGTATTATAATCACAATATTATAAATAGTAGGTAAATCTAATTCTGTTATGAATGAAAGGAGTTCTCTATGAAAAATATAACAGAAAACCTACGAAAAACAAATATAAGTGTTAGTTTACATGAAAAAAATAATATATATCAAGCAGTAATTAATTATAAAGATGATAATAATAAAAGAAAACAAAAATGGGTATCAACTGGTATTAAAGTAGTTCGTGGTAATAAAAGAATTGCTATGCAAAAAGCAGAAGAGTTAAGAGAAAAATTTGAAACAACTTATAATCTTCAAAATCGTATTAAACAAGAAAACGATGAACAGGCTAAAAAGTATATGTTATTTAGACAAAAATTGAATAATATTGATTCTAGCAAGAATTATGATGAAAACATTTTATATTTTGACTACTTAAATTTATGGATTGAAAAAGTAAAAACTAATCTTGAACCAACAACCTATACATCTCATTTACAAATGATTAATTCAAGAATTAAAAATTATTTTGCTTTAAATCCAATTAAATTACTAGAATTAGAACCAATTAATATTCAAAACTTTTATGATATTTTACTAGCTGATGGCTTAAAGCCTACCACTGTTATTCGCTATCATGCTATTATTAGAAAATCACTTGACTATGCTTTTAAGAATGATTTAATTGTAAATAATCCTGCAGATAAAGTGAAACGACCTAAAAAGAATATTTTTGTCGGTTCTTTCTTCTCTGAAAATGAACTTAATATATTATTTGAGAAATCAAAAAATGATCCACTTAATTTAGTTATTTTGCTTACTGCTTTTTATGGATTAAGAAGAAGTGAAGTTTTAGGTTTGAAATGGTCTGCAATTGATTTTGAAAACAAAACCATTACTATTAAACATACAATAGTAGAAGTAAAATTAAATGGCAAAAATCAGATTTTAGGCAAAGACAGAACTAAAACTAATTCTAGCCATAGAACTCTACCTTTAACTGATGAAGTAATTAATGCTTTAAATACTGCTAGAAATAGGCAAAAATATTATAAAAGAAAATTTAAGAAAAGCTATATTACACAATATGAAGAATATGTATGTTTAAAGCCTGATGGTTCTTTAATTAAACCTGATTATGTTACAAGACACTTTCCTCTTTTGCTTAAAAATAGTGGCTTAAGACATATTCGTTTTCATGATTTAAGACATTCATGTGCTAGTTTATTGCTAGCAAGAAATATACCTATGAAAGCTATTCAAGAGTGGCTTGGTCATTCTGATTTTTCTACTACTGCTAATATATATGCTCATTTAGATATAAATTCTAAATTGTTATCTGCAGAAGCTATATCTTCTGCATTTATTCTAAAAAAATAACAAATCTAGTTTTTTTGATTTTTATAAACTAGATTTGCTATAACAAAATTTATTAATTTAATAACATTTATCTAAAATTATACTTTGGTTAGATTTTGGTTAGATGTAAAAAAATATTTATCTAACATTAAATTCATCTCTCCATACAGTAGCAATAATTTCAAAGCTATTTAAGATTAAGCACTGATACGCACTCCACATGTATCGCTCGTTTCCTGTAAATAGTTTTCGCTATCCTCGTATGTGTATTGGCGATGTGTGAACACTCGCTTTCCTGCCCTCAATTATTATTGAGGTAACTTTTTATTATCTTCTAAATATTTATAATTTAATCTATTTCCTTTACTAATAATAGTTTCTCCTAATTTTTGCTCTAGATCATCTCTAGCTGTTTTAGCTACTTTTCCTCCTGCTTTTGCAATCTTTCTATTTGCTTTTAGTCCTTGCGGTTTATGTTTTTTTTGCAAGTTCACGAGTTGCAATTTCTCCTAAATCTGTAAGAGCAACTTCAACATCTGTCATATTATCTCTTAAAGATTCTTTTCTAATATTTTTATATTTCTTATATTCTGATGCTTTCATTCCTGACCATGTTTTATATATATCATTGGTTAAAACTGCATATTCATAATTTTCTTTTATACCATTTTCTTTCCAAATATCAGTTAATTTTTTTCTATCCAATATTCCTTTAAGTCTTGCTTCAATCCATTTATCTGAATACCCTTTATTCCTATAGTAATCAATTGCTCTATTAACAGCAATTTCTGGATCAAAAACTTCATCTATTCTTTCTTTACCTAAAGAAGCTAACCATAACTTAAATGGTTCTGCTTTTGAACTTGGTACTGACTCTATTAATCTTAAAATACCTTTTGTATCTAATGTATCTGTTTCTCTAAATTTTCCATCTTTAGCTTTCATTTTCAACTGCACGATATTTTCGTGCAGTTCACTTCCTTCTTCTATTAATTTTCGTTTTAAATCACTCCAATAATTTCTTGGAATTTTACTATCTGTCAATGCACTAATAACATCAACTACACTAAAAAAATATTCTTCTTTTTCTGCATTCCATATACTTCTTATTTCAGTTCCTTCAAAAAGATTTGAGATTGTTTCCAATTTATTATTATCATCCATGTAAAATACCTCCTTACAATTTTATAAGTGTTTAAAAATTACTTACATAGGTTTTAATCTGTTTGTAAAAGCACTTTTTAATGCTTCTAGCATTTGCTCACTTCTTAGTTCTTTTTGTCTTTTATCTTCTATATACTCTTCTACTGTCCATTTTTTCAATCTTGATAAAGCTAATTTCTTATTTTGGTTTAATATATCAATAATATTTTTTATCATAAGTATCTCTTCGTATGTTATTTCTTTTTTTGATAAAAATTGCGTATCTAACATAAATTCATACCTTACTTCTTTTTCTAAGCAAATTGGTTTTGCAATAATAATAAATGCTCCAATTTGTACTAAAAAATCACATGAACTGAAATTAGTTTTTACTTTATAACCTTCTATTGTATTTTTAATAATCTCTTTTTTTAAGTCTGTTAAATTCACATTATCACTTCCTAAATTATTTTTTGATATTATAAAACATTTATTATTATTTGTCAAACGTTTGTTTTATCGCAATAAGTTTTAACCGTATCGAATTTGATACGGTTACATCATAATATTACATATTTTCTTATTTCCAAGTTCTTTTTATATTTTCTTCTTCCTTATCTTTTAATGCTTTATATAAATCAATATTTAGTTTATTGCACACACTATTCAAAACAATAAAAACATCTGCGACTTCACTTTCTACTGTGTCATAGTGATTTAATTTATTATTATCTATGCTCATACTAGTAGCATTTTTTCTTATAGATTTTGCTAATTCTCCAACTTCTTCTAGTAGTAATAACATTGTTTTTTCTATCTCTTGATTCTCAAAACCTCTAATCTCAATTACTTCTTTTATATATTTTTGTACTTATTGTAACGTATTATTTTCATTTAATTCATTCCATAATTCTAATTGCCTACCATTCAAATTTTCCATATTATTTTTATTTATTCCTTTCTTTTAAAAATTCTTCTAATTCAGTTTCATTAGAAAAAATTTTTTCAAAAATATTATACAAAGAATCTGTAGCATCAAATTTTCCAATTGCATAACATTTTTTATTTTGTCCATATGCTATTCCAGCTTCAATATGACCTGATTTTCCTGCTGGTAATACAAGCAATAAATTATTACAACGATTTTCCTCTTCCATATCTATTTTAAAAATATTTAAAACTTCCTTACTTTTTAACCCCATGGATTCAAATGCTTTTTGTTTTTCATAGGGGTCTTCAATTCCTTGTCCATAACTTCCCATTGTTTCATCATTCTTTAAAAAGCAATAATATGATATATTGTATTTGTCAAATAAATCACATATTTTTAAAATATTATCTTTGTTTCTAGCTCTTCCTGCTATAAAAAAATCATAGTTATTTTCCATTTTACCAACTCCTTTTAAATTTTATATTTTCTTTTACTCTATATCTTATTATATTATTTCTAAATCTTTCATCTTGTCTTTTTAACATATTTTATAAATAATTTATGCTCCTTTATTGATTTCATTTTCAATAATCCAATTTATATCTTCAATAGATTTATCAATATTAAATCTTCCATTTCCAACAGGATAATATACTGAATAAAATTTATATTGCTCGTTTTTAATTTTATCTGTAAATAGTTGCTTTCTACATTGTGAAACAGATATTTTTTTATTTAATACTATTGAACTAACTTGGTTTCCAAATAAAATTATTACTTTAGGTTTTATAATTTCTATTTCTTGTTTTAATAATTCTAAGTACTGTTCATAAACACTATTTGGAAGTTCTCTTGCATCCTCTTGTGTACATTTGCCTAGATTAGTTATAAAATATTTATGTTTTTTTACATCATCATATACTTCTTCTGCAAATTCTTCTGTCCATTCACTTCCTTTAATTTCTTTTATTTTATTATAAATATCGTCATTCATTAGATTTAATTTATAAAATAAATCCCATATATTTTTTGTTCCTATCCATGGTGATTTAAGTCCCTTCCAATTCTTTGAAGATGCTATATTCCTTCCTGTTGGATTCATAAATACAAAACATATATCTGGTTTTTCTGTACATCCTCCATTATAAATAGAATCTAAATCTTCCGCACCATATTTTTTCTGTAATTTATCATATTTTACCTTTAAATCTTCTAATTTCATTGTTATCTCCTCTAATACAAAATAATATATTATTTCCAACTATCTCCATTTATATATTTAGTTAAAGCCATTATGAATGCCATCTCCGTTAAATCTATTCTTGACACTTTATCATGTGTTAATAGTTGTATTCCTCCACCTTTATTATGTCTTTCTTCATCTTTTTCAAATATATTGTTCATAACTTGACTTAAATCCGTATTTATAATGTCTTGCACTAATCTTTCAGGTACTGGAAAAGATGGACTTGTGCCATAGCTTTCAAATTCTTTATTGTCTTCAATTAATGCTATATTTGTAATCATCCATCTACCTAACAACTTATTTATTCCACTTTCTATAGATAAATATAAATCAGCATTTATATTATTTTCTTTTGCATACTTTTTCAAATTCTTAACTCTATTTTTAGCACCTATATATATTTCATCATCTACTGGTTGTTCTCCAACATTTGAATCTACAGGAATACCTTTAATCTCTACATCATTATAATAATTCAATAATGCTCTTTTTGCTCCTTCTATTTTTCCTTGATTTTTTGTTGCTATTAATACTTTCATTTATTTTTTATCTCCTTCTAATCCACTTTTATTATTTTATATCACAAATTTCTGTTTTTTCATAGTCTTTTACTAATATTTATCCTTACATTTGCTTAATTGACACAAAATCTCCGATATAAATAATGTCAAGAGCGAGTGATAACGAGTTCATTTTACTCTTGATATTATTTTTATTGGAGATTAGAATTGCTTTGCAAATGTTATAAAAAAAGCATCAGCACATATCTACTGACACCTAAATAATAAAGATTCTCTATAACTCATTTCAATAAATTCTTTCTAACACTTGAAATATCTGGTTCTATTACATATCTACAAATCAACACAACTTATATGTGTTATGCTTATTTCAGAATTTTCTTTTTCATCATATCCACCAACAATAACTTGTTTTATTAAAATTTCAAAAGCATCTTTATCAAACTCGGTTACAATATCTCTATTTTCAAGATAAGCTCTTATTTTATTTAAACTAAGTTTTCTGTTAGTGTTATTTCTTTCATCTAACATTAACTTTTCTTGTTTCATATTTAATTGTTCAATTTGGGCTTGTAACTTTTCTTTTCTCTCTAAAAATGTACCTCTATCTATGGCGTTATCTAGACTTAAATCAATTAGTTTATTCATTTTTGAATTTAACTTTTGCTTTTCTGCCTCGATATTTTCTATTAACTTATCTGATGAATTATCAGTTATTATGTTGTTCATTCTGTTAATAAACTTTTCTACAATATCACCTTTATCACTGCACAAAATTTTATAAGCCTCTACAAAGCAATTTTCAATTATTGTTTCTTTAATCGCTTTACATTTTGGACATTCTGTTTTTCCTCTTTTTACAAAATTCATACAGTGCCAAACTGGTGCTGCGTTTTTTGTTCCAGAATTCCAATTTCTTCTTGTTAAAACTGTTCCACAAAATCCACAATAAATTCTGCTACTAAATGGATATTTTCTACTATAATTGCCTTTTCGTTTTCCTTTTCCTCTTGAACCTGCTCTTTTTTCAAGAATTTCTTGCACTTTATCAAATAGCTCTGGCTCAATTATTGCTTGATGATGTTCTTTTATGTAATACTGATTTTCTTCTCCCATATTTACTACTCGCTTATGAGTTATAGGGTCTGTTGTGTACGTTTTGCCTTGTAAGACATCACCTTTATACTTTTCATTTTTTAGTATTCTTCTAACTGTCGAATCACTCCAAACAGTTAATCCCTTTGGTGTTTGATATTTCATGTTTGTTAGTTCTTTGGCAATAATACTTGAACCAACACCTTGTGCATATCTGTTGAAAATATATTTTACAATTTCCGCTTCTTCCTCATTTACAGATATACTTTTACTTTCTTTATCATAGGTATAACCCAAACAGCCATTATATCCAATCAGCTCTCCTCGTTGTTGTTTCATTTTCAGTCCTAGTTTTACATGTGATGATATTGTTTCACTTTCTTGTTGTGCAACTGAACTAAGTATAGTTAATAATAACTCTCCTGCCATTTCTAGAGTATTAATATTTTCCTCTTCAAATAGAATTGCTACATTCTTCTCTTTTAACATTCTAACATATTTTAGAGTATCTAAAGTATTACGTGCAAATCTTGAAATTGATTTTGTTAATATTAAATCAATTTTTCCGTTTAAGCTGTCTTGTATCATTCTCATAAAATTACTACGTTTATAATCTTGCGTTCCAGAAATTGATTCATCTGCATACACTTCTACAAATAGCCATTCACTATTTTTATTGATTTTTTCATTGTATTATTTTACTTGTGATTCGAAACTATTTAATTGGTCTTCTGAATCTGTACTTACTCTTGCATACGCTGCTACTCTTAATCTTGTATTTATTTTTAAACCTGTAGTTCTATCTATTCTACCTTGAATTTTCTCTATAACTTGAACTTCCATTAATCCTCCATTCTGTTAGAGAGAACCCTGTTTGGATTATACACTATTACATTGATAAAATCAAATTTCTATTTTCTCTAGTTTATATTCCTTTATAATGCTCTCTTTCGCTTGTTTGTATATTTTCTCATTTATTAGTTGTTTTTTATATATTCTGTTTAAAAGTGCTATTTCAATGCTTCCGTTTAGTAAATTGACATCTGTTTTTTCTTTTAATAAATCAGTTTTATTCTTTTGTTCTTTTTGAATATCCATAGTATGTAACCTTATACATCGGGTGTATTTTTAGCAATACTTATAATGTATTCCTTTAAACTATGTTTTGGTATTCCATTAAAGTGTTTTTCAATTTCATCTTGCGTAAATGAAACTCTAATGCTTTTTTCTTTTTTATACTTTTTAATTACTGATTCATTTAAGAAAAACATTCCATTATTCTTTTTACAAAATAAATAATTTTGCTTTATTTTTTTAGCAACACTTTCTGTTATTTCACATCTAAAATGTTCCATTAAGTAACATATATTTTCTTGATTATGCTTATCTAGAAAACTAATTTGCTCTGCTGACACTACTGATAGCTTTTTATTATTTACCATTTCTTGTAATTCTGGAATTAAATAATTCAATCTCAGATATTTTTGAAAACTTCCATTTGCAATTTTCTTATCTTTGCAAATTTGTTTTCTATCATGATTATATCTTTCATAATAATCTTTATAAATTTTAGCAATTTCCATAGGTGAATTGCCTGATACATTTGCTGTATTTGCAGATACATCTGTTGTATTTTCTGATACACTTTGTGTATTAAGAATTTCTTCAAATACTTCTTCTTTATCAATGTATAAAGCCTCTAGTAATTCGTCTATTGTTATAAATTCCTTATCTGCAAGTTGCAAGACTTGAACAATTGGCATCTTTTCTTCATCCAATCTTTGCTTAGCTTTTAAAATCTCCTGTTTTTTGTAATAATTCATCATTACTTCGTTTGTCTTATCAATATACATAATACTTTACCTCCATAAACTTAAATATTTAAAAAATAAAAAGCAAAGAAAAAGAGCTAGATTTCTCTAACTCAATTTTCTCTGCTTTCGATTTTTCATATTAAGATAATATCACCTTGTTTTTTATACGTCAATGAATGATTTTTGAAACAATTTTGAAATTTTGTAAATGTAGGAATTACCATATTATTTATTTTTTACTAATACACTTATTGTATTTCTTAATACTTATAGTGTATTTTCAATTTTCTTTTTTGTGTTGTTTTTGCCTTATAATCCAGTTATATCAAGTATTTCATCATATAATCCACGTTCTGCATTTTCTCTGCATTTTTAAAATTTTTAAGAGTGCTAGAAAGCTTGTCTTTCTATGTGTTTGCGTGATGCACACTGCATCACTATCCTGCCATTAGCGTTTTTTATAATTTGATTTTAACTAAAAAGTTTTATATGTCAAATTTCTTGATTTTTTCATCCTATAGATTTTTATAAGACGGATTTTTTGTTTTTCTCGTCCCATAGATTTTTATAGGACGATTTTATCGATTTTTTCGTCCTAAAAAATTTTATAGGACGAATTTTTTAATTTTTTTGTCCTATAGATTTTTATAAGACGATTTTTTCGATTTTTTCGTCCTATGGATTTTATTTTAAAAACAAATCAATATATTTTTGAAAAGCAAATACTTGATTTCTACTATAACCTGTTGTTTCTATTATTATGTTATTTTCTAATAAAACATTTACCGTATCTTTTAATGTTGATGACTTCATATTAGTTATTTCTATTATTTTTTTTCTATTTATTATTGGTTCATTATATAAAACATTAATTACTTTCTTTGCGTTTTCAGATTTTACTGGTAAATCTAATATAACTTTGTCCATCTCCATTGTTAGCTCTACAACTTTTCTAAATTTTTCCTTTGCTGTTTTTGATGTTTCAATAACAGCTTCTAAGAAAAATTTAATCCAACCTATCATATCATTACGTGTTCTAACTCTTGTTAGCATATCATAGTATGTATCTTTATTTCTTTCAATATAATCTGAAATATACAAACATGATTTTTGAAGCATTCCTTTACTTTGTATATAAAGTGGTACAAGCAATCTTCCAATTCTACCATTACCATCTAAGAATGGGTGTATTGATTCAAATTGATAATGCAAAATTGCAATTTTTATTAAATCTGGTGTATCAATTTCTTCGTTATTTATAAATTTTTCAAAATCACTTAAACATTCAGCAACTTCTGTGTGTGGTGGTGGTACATAAACCGCTGTACTTGGCATACTTCCACCAATCCAATTTTGAGAAGTTCTAAATTCTCCCGGTGTTTTATGCTCTCCACGAACTCCTGTCATTAGTATTTTATGGATTTCTCTTATTAATCTAGTACATACTGGAAACCCTTCACTAATTCTTTGAACTCCATAATTTGTTGCTTTAACATAATTTTGTACTTCTTCCCAGTCATCTCTTTTTTCTGGATTTACATCTGATACATCTAATAAATCTTCTTCTACTGTTGTTCTAGTTCCTTCAATTCTACTAGATTTATTAGCTTCAATTTTTACATGCATTTTAATGTATAAATCTACATTTGGAATTAAAAGCGAATAAGCATTTAGTTCTCCAATTTGTCTGTTTGCTTCTGCTAATAACTTGTCCAACTTTGTATCATCCCATCCCCAATTGTAATTTATTTTACTTGGAATAAATGCTTTGTAATCATTCATTTTTATATATTCACCTGATTTATATTCTTCTAACTTCTTCATAAAATCGCCTCCTAAAATTGTATTTATTTTTACGAACATTTGTATTGTATCATGTATTTAAATTTTATACAAGACCTTTAACAAATTTCTATAAAAATATTGCTTTTTAATAAAATATAACTTACAATATATTTACATTTAACGTTGCACGCAATAGTGTGATTAGTTCGTTTATAAACGCTGAAAATCCCTCTGACACAGAGGGATTTTCTTTTCTATTGTCGAAAACCTTCGTAAATGTTTAATAATTTACGAAGGTTTCCGACATGTATTTTGTTTTGCATTATAAAATGTCCGATTTATTCGGACATTTTAATAAAACCTATTGAAAAACTAGTTTATAAATTTGTATTTTTTTAAATCTTTTTATTGTAGAGCCTTATATTTTAACTGAATATACGAATCTTCTAGTTTATTACATTCTAGTAATTGTAACGGCAATAATTTATTTAATTCATTTTCATCAGCTATTGCTTCCCCATCTACCAATGTAGCAACATCTTTTCCACCAACGATTATTGGAGCTATAACAATATTTACAAAATCAATTAACTTATTTCTAACAAACATTCCATTTAACGTTCCACCTGATTGAATTGTCAATCTTTCTGCATTATATTTGCTATATAAATCTTCTAATAATTTTTCCAAATCTAAAGTATCATAATATAAGATTTCCAAGTTGTCATATTTATCTTGTAAACTATATGCAATATGATTTTTATTTGTAGTAACCAATAATAGTTTGCCTACCCAATGACATAAATAATCTATTCCATTTTCATTTAAATGTGGTTTGTTATCTATTATTACAAATGTTACTGCATCAATCTTTTCATGATATTCTTTTTTATCATTAACTCCTATTTTAGCCATTACCCTACCTGTGTTTAGAGAAAAAATATCCGTTTCTTGTTCTATTTCATAATATTGGTGCAGCCCTTCTTTAACTCCGTCTATTCTACAAAAATCCTTATCAGCGTCTAAATTATCGCTACTTCCACTACTTATTTTTCCATCTAATGATTCTAACATAAATAAAGTTGTTATTGGTCTATTCATATAAAATCACTTTCCTTTCTCAAATATCTTATATTCATTATAAAATATTTAAAAAGCTATTTCTTGACTTTTCTTGCACAATTCCTATATCTATTCTTTTGATATAGGAATCCATATTTCTGTATTTTCGTCATCATATAACTCAAAATCTATATCCATACATTGTTTATAACTAGATGTAATAAAAAACTCTTTATATATCCTTGTCCATAATTCATTTATATCTTTTTCATCTTGTCCTTTGCATTTAAAAACTACCCATGTACTTTTAGGAATTTCAATCTTTTCTATTTCAATATTAGTTTCTATATCTTCTGTTTGTTCTATTCCAATTCCATATTTATATTCAAAATCACTTTGTGTACCTATACAAATCCCTAATAAATCTTTTTTATAGTTATTTGATATTTTTTCTAAAGTTCCACTTTCTTTTAGTTCTTCCCAATATTTAGGAATTTCATCTTTATTTTCAATATTAAATTTTCTAAAAAATGCTGATACCTTAATAATATCTTTACTTTCAATTCGATAACTCAATATATTATTGGCATTAACCTCTATATCTAAATTTGCTTTACTAAAATTTTTAAATTCATTTCCATCTGTTTTAGCCATTTTAGGTACAACCCCGTGAAAATTCTTAAAAGCTCTTGAAAATGCTTCATGGCTTTCAAATCCATATTTTAACGCTATATCTATTATATTTTCATTATTTTTTGAAATTTCTTGTGCTGCTACTGTTAATCTTCTATTTCTAATATAAGTTGTTGGAGAAATTCCAATTATAGCAGTAAAAATTCTATGAAAATAAAATGAAGACATACCAACTTCTTTTGATACTTTTTCAAAGTTAATATCTTTATCTAAATTATCTTCAATATAATCTACTGCTCTTTTTAGTTCATTTATATAATTCATAAATTACTCCTTATGTATTCTATTTTTTATCATCGAAACAATGAAATTTGTCCATCATTTGTGCTTTCCTTTTTATATGTTCTTATAATATCATTCATTTTATATAATATCCCATACCTATCACATTCATCTGTGAATACTTTATATAACTGCTTATAATTAGGAACTAAACAATTATACCTATTTCCATAATTTTTAATGTATTTTTCTTTTACGCCTGGAAATCTTTCATCTAATTTTTCAAAATAATAAGCTCTTTGATTTTCTCTCAATGTCATTCCCATATAAGTATGAATAAATTTAGCACCATAACTACTAGCAAGTTTTACTAATTTTTTTATATCATCTTCTTTGTCTGTAATAAAAGGTAAGACCGGATTCATCATAATTCCGGTAAAGATTCCATTATCATTCAATATCTTTATTGCCTCTAATCTTTTAGAAGATATACATACATTTGGTTCAATTATTTTTGATAATTTGTCATCTGGTGTAGTTATAGTAAATTTAATAATAACATTATTCTTTGAGTTTATTTCCTTTAGCAAATCTATATCTCTTAATATCAAATCACTTTTTGTATCAATAGAAACACCAAAACCATATTTTGATATCAGCTGCAGGGCTCCTCTTGTTTGTTGATATTTTATTTCCATTGGATTATATGTATCGGACATAGCACCAATACCTACAACACCTTTTACTCTTTTTTTGCTCAACTCATTTTCCAATATATGTAGTATATTTTCTTTGCCTCTTACTGTGTCAAAATTCTCAATATGGTAGCAATCACTTCTACTATCACAATAAATACATCCATGTGAGCAACCTCTATATAAATTCATATTATAATCTACACCATACCACTCACCACCGTCTTTTACTTTTGTTAGTATAGTTTTGGCTTTTATAAATTCCATTGTTCTCTCCTATTATAAAGAATTACTACAAATTTCAATTGTATTTTCTTCTGGATCAAAGATATTAAAATAATAATATGGCTCTGTTATATTTACATACATTATTTCTGACATTTGACAAATGTTTAATTCTTTAATTCTGTTGTATTCTTTATTTAAATTATCGGTATAAAAATTCAACGTTATAATATTGTTTTTCTTTTCTCCTCTATTAATATTAAAATTCTTAATGTATTCACTATTAAAGTTATACTGTAAATTTCCTCTTTTAATTTTATCTTCATCATATAATCTATTATATATAGATAATTTGTTTCCAAAATCAAATTCTACCCATCTATTTTTAGTGTATATACTTCCTTTTTTCTCAAATACTTTTTCATAAAAATCAACTACTTCATCAAATTTATCTGTTTCAATATATGTACTATATAATTCCATATTTTACACCTCAATTTTTATCTTGTTCTTCTAAAGCTAATGCTATTACCTTTTTTATATATTCATCTTTTCCGTGAGTATATTCTTTCCTATTATCCTTATATTTATCATATAATTCCATTTTTAATTCCTTATAACGCATTCTTTCATCATCATGACTATTTAAATAATCTCTAAATAACATTGATGTTATTCCATTCATATCTCCTGTTTTATAAACATGTATAAAAGCTTTTACTTTTCCGTCTTCTTCTTTTCTAATTAAGTAGTCTCCACCAAGAGTAGGCTCTTTTTTTACAGTATAAACATTTCCTTCAACAACAGATTCCGTATATTTTATAAAATCATCTAAATCATCTGTTTGAATATTAATATCAATAATAGGTTTAGATTTAATCCCTTTTATGCTTGTACTTCCAACATGATCTATATATTTAATTCTGTCTTTATATATTTTTAATAATACTTCCTTTTCTTTTTCATAAATAGCAGGATAGTCTTCTCTATAATCAAAAAGCTCTAGATAACCTCTTTTTAATCCAACATTTTCCATGATTACTCTCCTTATTTTTGTAGAATTTTTATTATTTCATTATCAATTTCATCAACATATCCAATATCTTCTTCTAAATCCCATAACATTATCTTATCATTTTCATC
Source organism: uncultured Clostridium sp. (assembly GCA_946409935.1). GTDB lineage: Bacteria > Bacillota > Clostridia > TANB77 > CAG-508 > CAG-269. The sequence goes on from CAMJYG010000004.1 coordinate 57,241, forward strand.
TAAATCATTTTTTATAAATTCTGATATTTGGTCTTTATTTGTATAATAGATTGCAGTATATACAATCTCACCAGTAGGTCTTGTTTTCTTAAATAAACCTTTGAATTCTAGATAATCCACTTCTTGATGGGTTTCTTCAAACAATTCTCGTTTTGCTGCTTCTCTTGGTGTTTCTCCTTTTTCAATTCCACCAACAGCTAATTCCCATTGTTTTCTCCAATTATTCCAGCCTATCAAGTATTTTCCATTTACTTCAAAAACAACTCCTGCACTTGTTATATTCTCGTATTTATCAATATCTTCTTCGTTAATTGGTATATATTCTAACAATTTATAACCATTTTTATTTTCGACTATCATAATTCTCACCTTTCAATATATAATTTATTTAATTTTAAAAATAAATAATTCATCTTCAAACTTATTATCGTTATTTCTTTACTAAATAAATTTCATTAATTATTAAAATTATTTTTAATAATATCTGATATTCTTTTTATTTCTTCATAGTTTTCATCGTTTCTAAAATTTGTTTTAGCATATTCAAATATAATTCCAATATTATCAATTATATCATTGGCAATTCTATTCATCCAATTATATCGAGGCAATATCCAAACATGTAAGTGTCTATTTTGTCTTTCTTCAAAAATATAATCAAATCTTTCACAAATTTTATTATCTCTCAAAATTTTAACGGTTTTATCTACAATTTCAAACATCTCATCTCTTTCATCTTTAGTTAACTCACATAATTTTTCAATATGCCTCTTTGGTGAAACAATGAAAAATCCTTGAATCGGCACTTCCCAATCTTGAGATAAAGTAAATCTTTCATTTTCATATGCCATTCCACATTCCAAATTAAATTCATGCTTACCATAGGCACATCCTGGACAACCTTTAAATATTATTTCTTTATTATTATAACTAATCAATTCTTTTCCTCCCAAATCATTTTATTTTAGCTATTTTTTACTTCTAATAATTGTCTTTTTTATTTAATTCAGTTTATATAAGTAACCTACTGTTGGATATTTAATCCCATTTATTTCTAAATATCTTTTCATTATTTATCTCTCCAATTTCTTATAAAAGATTATCTCTAAAGGTTCTCCTGGTAATGTTAAAGCACCACTATCAATATAATTATGCTTTCTATAAAAGAATTGAGCTTGTTCGTTTGATTGTGTAGATGTTAAAACTGCTTCAAATCCTTTCTTTTTCATTTCATCTTCCCAATACTCAATTAACTTACTACCATTACCTTTTCCTCTTTCATCATCTAAAAAATATAACATATTCATAAATGGTGTATTGTCCCAAAATAAGTTATATCTTAACCAACCTATAAATTTATCATTTTCATACATAACAAGTATTCTATTTAAATTAATCGCATTTTCTAATTCATCTTTTGATATATGCTTATCATATTTATTTAATATATCTAAATCATTTATATTTGCATATCTAATCATAATCTATCCCTCAATAATAAAAAATTACAACATTGTTGAGTTTATTATACCATACATTTTTTTATTTGCAACCTCCAAGCCATTGTTTCCACTGATCTGAAGCAACCTTGTGTATAAAAATAAAGTACCTAAAATTTAGGTACTCTACATAGGATTCTCTTTAACTCTTCCATTATATTTTTTATAAATTCATATGTTCATTAACATACAACCATATAATATAGTGTGCTGAGTGTAAATATATAATACTTGTATCTCACTCAGCTCTTAATCTAAAATCAATTTTTTAAAATCATTTTACATGTTTCCGTACTCCATATCTAAAACCACCTTAACATGAATTTCAGAATTTTGTACTTTTTCTAGTCCAAATCGACCTCTTTTATGAAACATTATTGAATCTTGAAAGCTAGTAAATTCAACTATTACAGGTTGTCTTTTAACTTTAGCACCGAGCAACACTCCACGTGCCGTGTCTGTTTGTAAAAAACACCTTGGTTAGACTTGTGTGCTGATAAAAGACATCTAGTTATATAACTTATCATAAATAAAAGTAGCTAATTCAATAAATAATTCTTTATTGTCTATTAAATACTGAATATCCTCTAAAAACTTTTTATATTTTAAATCTTCAACATAGCTTTTATTAATCGCATATCCATTTTTTCCAAATTTTTTTATAGCAAATTTATATGATCTTTCAATAGATTCATTTTTATCAATTTCTGGATTCTTCTTTTTTCCATACGAAATTGAAGCAATCAAATATTGTTTCACCTCGACTTTTCTATCTGCAGAAGATAATATTTTTCCATATATATTTCTAGGTATATATTCTAATGAAGCTCTATGATCTTCAATTGTTTCTCTTATTGTTTTCATTTCCATGATGCTAAAAAATCCATTTAGATATTCATCCTCATAAGCTCTTTCTGCCGATAAAACTTCATGTCTATCTCTATCAATATGACATGCAACATCATGAAAACATACGCAAGTGTATAAGATATCATAATTTATTTCATATCCATCAGCAAGTTCAAAAGCTCGTTTTAGAACATATTTAACATGTTCTGAATTATGTCCTCCATCGTTTAGCTCATATTCCGGTAAAATCTTTCTTTCAATATATTGTTTTAATTCATTATTCACTTTGTTAATTTTTCTATTGATTTTTATTTCGTCAAAATTCAAGTCATCTAAAAATCTATTAATTTCTTTCATTTTTGCCTCCAAAATACTTAACCAAGTAATATTTATCTAATTTAGGATTTTCTTTATTCTTTCTAATAAATTCAACCACAAATCCACATTTTTTATAAAACTCTGGTGCCTGAAATCCATAAGTTGTTAGATTTATATTTTCAAAACCTTTTTCTTTAAAATAATCTTCGACAGTTTGCACAAGTTTACTTCCAATATGCTTATTACGATATTCATCTATTATAATCAAGTCACTAATATGAACTTCCTTATAATATGAATTTCCTGTTATTATTCCAACAAATTTTTCATCATCTTTAGCAATAAATGAAAAAGGTGTATAATTGCAAACAACCTTATTTTTTTCTGCAAATTTATTAAATTCATCATCTATTATTTTGTAAAATTCTTCATCCAAATTTTCCTTATATTCTATATTTAGCACTTCTACTTCATCTCCTTTTACTATTTCTTATTTTATATCACATTCCACTCGAATTCTCAAGCCATTTCGAAGTACTTTATTAAGTTTTCCACTTTCATCTCTTTCATAAGAAAAATATTTTCTTGTATTTATAAACTCGACCAGTACATTATTGCTGTTTAAATCAATTTTATTATTTTGTATAATAACTTCATCAGGTACATCTTTTGGAACGCTTAAATCAAATTCTCGCTTTAATATAAACCTAATTAAATATGGATCAATTACCCTATTTTCATCGTATCCTCCAACAATAACATAATCTACAATAGCATTAAATATTTCTTGGTCAAAACCTTCCATTATATCTTTAGAAGCTAATAATTCTTTTACTTTCCTTAAGCCATCTGAAATAGATTTCTTATCTTCTGCTAATAACTTTAATTGTTCTATTTTATTTTCCAATATTTCAAGTTTTCGATTATATTTTTGTATTTTTTCATTATAAATTCCATTCCTTTCTCGCTTCGCTCAAAGGCACACATAGGTATGAA